>CAZMQC010000001.1:0-1396 GCA_964568295.1 uncultured Spongiibacteraceae bacterium
TTGTTTTTGCTGATCGCTGATAGCATCGTCTTCATTATGGGCATTCCAGAGCTGCGCTAAACTTTGTCCCGCTAAAAATTGATAGGCAATACAACAGTATTGCGGCGTTAATTCAGCGTTGAATTCACATTTTGCATAAGCTAATTCAAGTTGTTCAAAGACCCTCACGCCTGCCAATTCTTGTTGGAAATACTTATCAGCTTTATCACCAACAAATACTTTTAAGACAATTTCTTTGCTCTGCCATAAAGCTTTTGCCACATAGCGCTTATCGGGTAAAACGCGCAGCCACTGCGTTAACTCAACATCGCCAATCTCCTTGATTTTCAAGGTATAAGGCAAGTTGGGTAGTCGTCCTTGAAAAAATGAGGCATCAGGCATCACTCATGTTCACCTTTTAATTCTATTTGCTAAAAAAACGCAAAATCTTGCGAATTTTACGTTTATCCTGTTTGTCCAGCCGCTTCTTTTGCGCATAGTGTAAATAAAAACGTAAACGCTGTGTGTTAGAAAGCTCATGCTTGGCAACTTTATCTAAACAGGCCAAGTCCTTAATTATGCGATATTGCAAAAAGGGACCAAACCAAAAGCGCCCTGTTGGGCAATCAATAAAATAGACTTTTTGTTGGTGATCTACCAAGATATTACGCCACTTCAAGTCATTATGCGCGAATTTATGCTGATGCATAATGCGTGTAAACTCAGCAACTTGCTGGCTTACAGTTGCTATCCATTGCCTATCTTTAAGTAAAGGGCTTTTAGCAGCCGCCAAGCTTTTCAAATCTTTACAATTGGGAATACCTTGCGTAATTAACGCACCTCTCTTGAATGCCCCTAGCTTTCTTTCCATACCAAAAGCAATAATCTTTTCTGAGCGAATACCCCACTGCGCAAAGCGTTGAGTATTTTCCCATTCCGCTTGCACGCGAGGTTTTAAACGAAACGCACGAATGCCTTTACCTGCAGTGTAATAGCGCTTCACATAGCACTGCACTTCATAACATTGATAAACAATCAGATCAGAAATCGGGTCAGAGGTGATTTTGTCACCTTCCAAATCAAACACAGTGTCCAAGTTAGGAAAGCATTGTGTCCCCTGCTTTGCGCAATTAATCACTTGCCATTGAGCCAATTACAATTTCCCCCCATAACGCAATTGACGCAAATATAACGCCAATACTTTTCGCTCCAGATACCGCAAAAGCACCTGCTCTTGTTTTATGATATCCCGAAGGCTTGAACCAAAATATTCCTGCAAAAAAAATATCTTATCCATTTTAGTTAATCCTATTTCCAATGACGAATAGTATAAAGCCGCTAAGTCTTTATCACGCCAGCGACGTGGCGTTTTAGCGCGGATTTGCGCACGGTGTAAGTCAATAATGGATAGCTTAAA
>CAZMQC010000001.1:1496-14587 GCA_964568295.1 uncultured Spongiibacteraceae bacterium
AGGCTTCCAGCAAAACCGTACCAGTATTTTCATGATAAGCAGGATGTACCAACACATCAGCCCCTAACAAAAAGCGTGGGATATCGCTACGGCCTTTTAAAATAGAGACCTGCTCAGTCAAATTAAGCTGCTTGATTTGCTGTAAAAATGGCTTGGCATCATCTTGCCCAATAATAATCATCTTACAACGCCCTTTTAACGCCTCTGGCAAGCTAGCTAACGCTAATAAGCTACGGTCAACACCCTTGGTTTTAAAACCTGAGCCGATTTGTAGTAGCAATAGCTCATGCGCTTGAATATTAAACTCAGAACGAAAAGCCTGACGAATTTCAGCCGCATTACTGGGCGCTTTTCGGTCTTTAGCAATGCCTGGCGGTAACAACACAAAACGTTGCTTGGGTGTTTGGTAATACTTTTCAAATAAAGCTTGCTGTAGCGCCGAAATCATTAAAATTTTGGTTTTGCCGTTTTTGTCAAAAACCGCCTGTTCAAAGTGCGAAAAATGCTTATAGCGCGGCGTTAAGCGATAAAAAAAACCGCGCGAGCTTCGCACCATATCCTCGTAACAAAAATCCGCAGCGTAATACACATCAAGCCCCGGCATTTTGTTAAATCCTACTATTTTATCAGCAGGCTCGCGCGTCAAATCCTGCTGAATAGAGTGATAAAACTTTTCATAACGTCGATGATTACTAAGCGCCTTAACATCAACCACTCGAATATCAAAACCTACAGGCCGTTCACCTTGCCAACTTAAGGTATAAACACGAATGGAATGACCGCGATTCTGGCATTCAAGCGCAATACGCAAAAAATCGCGTTGCAAACCGCCAAATGGGAAATATTTATACAAAACAAACACTAAACGCATACGCCGCTCCTTGTTTGCTCAATTTGCGCAATCACTTTGCTAGCGGTTAAGTTACTAAAGCAGCTTTTATTTCTGTCGCCTAAGCCCGCTAAACCGCCTTGCTCACATAAGTGCACTTGTCCTTTACCATACGCGCCAACTTTCTCTGGGCGCGTTGGGCCATATAATGAAATAGTGGGTACATCAAGCGCAGCGGCTAAATGTCCCAAGCCAGTATCAACCGCAACACAAGAGCTTGCACCTGCCAAAACGCCCGCTAATTGCTCAATACTTAATTTCGGCAGCACTTCAACACAAGCTAAACCTTCCGCAATTCGTTGAGCGCGTTGATATTCTGCTTGATTACCCCAAGGTAGCAAAACCATTTGATCGTTAGCCGAAAAATATTCAGCCAATGCACGCCAATCGCTTTCAGGCCAGTGCTTGCTTGCCCATGTCGTACCATGTAAAAAAATATGGTAAGGCGCGGTATAAGATTGCGGGCTTTTGCCAATTAATGCGGCTTTATTCAAGCCATAATCACCAATGGTATTAGGCTTTTCATACGCTAAAGCTTTAGCAAATAATTCACGGGTACGCTCAACGGCATGTTGTTCTTTCGCAACAAAATAGGCTTTTTGATAAAACCAATTCGCTATAGGCTCGCGAGCACTTTTTTTATCTAAACCAGCAACAGGCGCTTGATAGCCACGCGTTAACCAAGCGCTTTTAAACAAACCTTGCGCATCTAAAATCAAATCATAGGACTGTTGCTGCGTTTGCTGCTTAAAATGACAATATTCACCGCTTCGGCAAGTCTTAATCAAACTTTTACGCCAACGACGCATTGCCACGGGAAACACTTGCCCAACCGCTGGGTGCCAATGGGGGATATCGGTAAATTGCTCCTCAACCACCCAGTCAAATTGAATATTCGGTATGGCATGGCGTGCGTCTGTTAACGCTGGCAAGGTATGGATCACATCGCCCATTGAGGACGTTTTAACCAACAACACACGCATCGGTTAGGCTTCCTGAATTTGCACAGTTTTTCCTACTAAACGCTCTAGCGCATCGAGCACCAATTCAGGATAAAGCTGGGTAAGGCAATGATAATGACCGAATCGGCACGTGCGTTCAAAACAAGGACTACAAGCAATGCCCGTGCGTACAATCGCCACATTATCAGCTAACGGCGGAGTAAAATCAGGCGAGGTCGAACCATAAACCGCAACTAACGGACGATTGAGCGCTGCCGCAATGTGCATCAAGCCCGAATCATTGCTCACTACCGCCGCAGCACAAGACATTAAATCAATCGCTTGCGCCAAACTAGTTTGCCCAGCAAGATTAATAGCGCTTGTCTGTGAATCAACGGATAGGTTTTGCTTAATCGTTTCGCCCACTGCATGATCTTTGTTCGAGCCAAAAATCCAAACCTGCCAACCTTGTTGTATGTAATGTTCGGCAACTTTAGCATAGTGCTCAGCAGGCCAGCGTTTCGCCTCGCCAAACTCTGCTCCAGGACACAATGCCAAAATAGGTTTATCAGCTGTTAAAGCAAACTGGCTAAGCGCGGCATCAATATCTTGCTGACTCACAGACAAGTAAGGTTTTGGGTAAGGCTTGGCTAGAATTTTATCTTTTTCAAATGCAAGCGCCATAAAACGCTCAATCATCAAGGGATAGTGTTCTTTATTGAGCTTACGAATATCGTTCAGTAAACCGAAACGCATTTCACCACGCCAACCCGTGCGCTGAGGAATATTGGCAAAAAAAGGCGTTAGCGCAGATTTTAATGAGTTAGGCAGTACGATGGCTTGTTGATATTGCCCTTTTAATGTTCTACCAATCTCGCGACGTTTTTTAATATCCACCGCACCATGCCCTAGCGGAAAGCTGAGCGCTTTGCGTACTTCAGGCATACGTTCTAATAAAGGACGACTCCAGTCGGGCGCTAATACATCAATCACGCAATCAGGATGACGCTGTTTTAGGCAAATAAATAAGGTTTGCGCCATTACCATGTCGCCAACCCAAGAAGGCCCGATAATCAAAATCTGCATGTCAACTATGCTGCAACTACAATGAAAGCCGTTATTCTACCCGTTTAACATGCTTTTTTCATCAGAAAATAAATTATAAATACAATAAGTTAAACAACCAAACTACCACTTAAAAGCAAGCACAACAGCCACTTAACTCAACGCGCCTAAGCTAACGGAAATTCCATTCCACCACTAAAAAGAACATAGTGCTCGCCTTTTTGCTGTGCTTGCTCAACCATTTGGTAATAAACATTTCGATCAACACGCGCAAACAAACCATCGCGCACTTCAACATAAGGTATTTGAACGCCTTGATAATCACGCAACTGCCAACAGGCACTGACATCTAGCGCAATTTTATCCTCAGTATTAGTCACTAAGTAAATGATATCGCCTACCATCAACATAAGCACAATTTTGAACGGCACGTCAGCCACAGTTATCGCTAATTTTTCAACAGGCGTCACTAGAAAATAACGCCCATGCTCATAACGTAAAATACTAGAGAACAGCTTCACGAGCGCTGCTCTTTGGAACAACTCGCCTTCATGCCACCACCGCACCTCATCATCAATAACAATATCAATCGCGCCCTCATGGCTTGGTTGCCACTGCTGTACGGGTGGAAGTTTTTGTGTGTCACTCAGTGTACTAAGCAACATTTCAATATCTAAACTCATTATTTAACCTATTCTATTCAACACTGTTGTTAAATCGTTTGTTTGCAAGACGGCAATCGTCTTAAAAACCTGAGAAACAGCTACCCGCATTTTCGTAGCGCAAAGACCGATTCCAGCCAAGGGCTTTACTAATTATTCACTTACCAGTAAAATTGTTAAATTAAATTTATCAATAAGAATAATAATATATTATGGGTTTTAGCGTTATTTTAAATCCAATTTTCAATTGGTTAAATCATTCCAAACCTTATCCTGAGACGCCTTTAAGTAACTTTCAGCGTATCAAACACGAACTTAAGCCTTGCGATGTAATTCTGATTGAAGGGCGTGCACGGGTTAGCGAGGTGATTAAGCTTATCACCCAAAGCCCTTGGTCGCACTCTGCTTTGTATATCGGTCGTTTATGCGACATCCACGACCAACGCACCAAAGATCTAATTCATCAACACTATCAAGGCGAAGAAACTGATCATTTAATTATAGAAAGCGACCTCGGCATTGGCACGGTCATCCGCTCCATTAACGCTTATGAACATGATCATATTCGCATTTGTCGCCCCAAAGGCTTATTAGAACAAGATGCAAAAGACGTGGTACGCTACGCACTAAGCCGTGTCGGTTACGGCTATGACGTACGACAAATCCTCGATCTTGCCCGCTTCTTATTCCCTTGGAGAATCATGCCAAGGCGTTGGCGCTCCACTTTATTTAAGACCAACATTGGCGGCGTCACCAAAACTGTTTGCTCAACCTTAATTGCCGAATCATTTAACTTTGTGCAGTTCCCCATCATGCCTTTAGTGAGACGCGATGAGCAAAAACAGATCAAGCTCTATCAGTTTAATCCTAAGCTTATGACCCCTAGCTTATTTGACTATTCGCCTTATTTTGAAGTCATCAAATGCCCTTATTTAGAATACGATCCTTTAGAAGAAAATAGTTTTTCAATCTGGCAAGGCATTGCTGATGAGAAAACTATTATTGATGATCAATCTAAGCCTATTGCCATAAAAAAAGGCGAGACAAGCTCGCCTTCACACACCTTACATTAATTTATTTAATCAAACGCACCGTGATAATACCGGGGATTTCCTTGATTTTAGCTAGTACTGCTTCATCTGGCTCGGATGCCAAATCAATGATGTTATAAGCGAGCTCATCGCGGCTCTTATTCAACATATCAACTACGTTAATATTGGCATCTGCCAAAATCGACAATACCGAACCTAGCATTTTAGGTACATTTTGGTTAGCGATAGTTAAGCGGAACGGGCTATTGCGCTCAGCTTTAGCTCTTGGGAAGTTAACTGAGTTAATAATATTACCGTTTTCCAGAAAATCACGTAACTGCTCGGCAGCCATAATCGCGCAGTTATCTTCCGCCTCTTCTGTACTTGCACCAATATGCGGCATTGCAATCACATCAGCACGATTAATCAACGCTGGCGTTGGGAAATCAGAGATATAACGATTTAACTGTCCTTTTTCTAAAGCTTCGATCACCGCTTCGTTATCAACGATTTGATCACGGGCAAAGTTAAGCAAGCGCGCGCCTTTTTTAACATGCGCCAAGCTATCACGATTGATTAAGTGACGCGTGCTTTCGAGTACGGGCAAATGCAAGGTGATGAAGTCCGAACGCGCTAAAAGGCTCACAAGGTTTTCCATACGTTGCACTTCTGAAGGCAACTGCCAGGCCGCTTCAACCGACAATGCTGGGTCATAACCAATAACTTTCATGCCTAACGACAAGGCCATTTTTGCTACTTTAGAACCAATAGCGCCTAAGCCAACTACGCCTAAAACTTTACCTTTAATCTCATCGCCTTTGAAATTCTTTTTCTCTTTTTCTAACAACTCAGCCATAGCTTTGTCATCAGTCATGTCGGTTAGTGAGTTAACGTAGTTGATACCGTTAACAATACCGCGCGAACTCAATAACATACCAGTTAAAACCAATTCTTTAACTGCATTCGCATTAGCGCCTGGCGAGTTGAATACTACAATGCCTTTTGCTGAACAAGCGGGAACTGGAATATTGTTAACACCTGCGCCCGCGCGACCAATCGCTTTAACAGACGCAGGTATTTGATCTTCTGTTAAAACATGACTACGTAATAAAATAGCATCAGGCGCAGCAATTTCACTAGCAACCTCGTAGGCATCACGTGGCAATTTTTCTAAGCCATAAACTGAAATAGCATTATAGGTACGTACTTTAAACACAATTAAACTCCCAAAAACAGGCTTTTAAAAAAACAGCCATTCTATATGATTTTCATTGGACTATAAATGCAAAAAGCCGTCTTTATGACGGCTTTTTATTAGTAACGCTTGATTTTAGCATTTTCAGTTAAGCGCTGTTGCACCAACTGAAAACTATCCGCGCCGCCTACTTGCGACAAGTAAGCTTGAATTGAAGCAGCCTCCATTGGATTAACCTTATCCGCATCAGCTAACTGCGCATTGCTTACCACCATGACACTGACATTGCCATTCATCAACGTTTTTTGTTCAACGTATTGCTTATCACTATCAACAGGCGGCAAACTTAGTGCATGAGCAACAATTTCAGCAGACGAGTCATTAGCCACATTACGGCTTGCTGCAAGCAATACTTGCCATTCTGCTGAATACTGTTTAGCCAACGTTTCTACACTTTCGCCCTGCTGCAACGCTTTAGCAATTGTCTCTGCTTGCTCATTCAAAACCAAAGCTGCTTTAAATGACTGGGTTAAACCCAACAACTTATCAGCAACTTGGTTTTGTTCTAGCAACTGCTCAGGCACATGCTTATTCAGACGCAATACAACAACCTTATTGCTAGCCACTTCAATCACTTCGCTATTAAAGCCACTATTTAACACGCTATCAGAAAAAGCTTCGTTATATAGGTTAGGATTAGCAAACAAACCTTGTCCGCCTTGACGAGTAATCGCTTGGCTAGTTTTCACTTGAACGTTTAAAGCTTTAGCCGGTTGTTGCAAATCGGGTGCATTGAAAGCTTCATCTTTCAACTGCTCCACGGCCGCCCAAAATAGAGGACTGGCTTTTGATTCACGTAGCTCTTTTAATAACGCGTCTTTTCTTTCTGCAAAACTTGGCGGTTTAAATTTAACCAACTGATCCACTCGAATTAAGTGCAAGCCTGCTTCCGTTTCAACTACATCGGACACTTGCCCTTGTTCTAACTGCTGCGCAGCAGCAACAAACTCGGCAGGATAAATATCGGCTTGCAGTTCACCTAAGAAACCACCTTGCGAATTACTGCCAACGTCTTCCGAATGTGCTTTTGCCAATTCAGCAAAATCAGCACCTTCTGCCAGTTGCTGTTTCAAAGCCTGCAACTTCTGTTTAGCTGCATCGCCTGTGTCATTCAACAAAATATGTGAAACTTGGCGTTGTGCATCAAACTGAGCGTTTTGTAGCTCATTCTGATAGGCATCTTGCAATTCTGCCTCGGAAATTTCAGGTGTAAAGTCAGCAAGCGACAATTCGATATAATCAACAAACACTTGCTCTGCTTGGGTAAAATATTGCGGATTTTGCTGATAAAAATCAGTCAACTCTTGTTCAGAAACTTGGATATTACTCTGTACTTTGGCCTTATCAAGCGTCAAATAGCGAATATCACGCGTCTGATAAATATACCCCAACTGCAAGGCTAACTCTTGTGGCGTAACAAAATCAGTTGCCGCAATACCGCTAGCAAACTGCCCGCGCAATACGTCATTACGAAACAGCTTTTTATACAAGGCTGGAGTAAAACCCGCCGACATCAACACCGAGTTATAACGCGCTGCTGAAAAGCGACCATCTTCTTCCTGAAACTCAGGTGTTTGCATAATGATGCGATTAATCTCCGCCTCAGAAACTGTCATCCCAGCTTGCTGAGCGGTCTGCTCTAAAATTGTGCGGTTAATGAGCGACTCAAGCGCTGGTGATGCCAAACGCTTGTCATCCAGCATTGCTGGGTCAAGGTTGTCACCTAACTGCCCCATCAAACGACGCTTAGTTAAAAATATCTCTTCTTCCAATTGCTGCTGAGTAATTTCTTCCCCATTAACCTTCGCTACTTTTTGAGCACCACCTGAACTTAACAACGTTTCAGCACCCGTCAAAATAAATGGAATAGTGATTAAAATGATAATACCTTTGGCTAAGGTACCTTGTGCACTTTTTCGAATATCTTGCAACATTTTGGACTTCTCAAATAAAAAAACGCACCCGAGGGTGCGCTATACGTTTTACACCAAGGATTATTTTACCGCATCCTTGAGTGCTTTACCCGCTTTAAAGCTAGGAACTTTAGCAGCAGGAATAGTAATTGCTTTTCCAGTGCTTGGGTTACGGCCTTGTCTTTCTGCACGCTCTTTAACAGAGAACGAACCGAAGCCTATGAGAGTAACCTCACCACCATTCTTCAATTCTGCTGTGATAGCTGATACTACAGCATCTAATGCGCGACCTGCCGCTGCTTTTGACAGATCCGCTGAACCTGCAATGGCGTCAATTAGTTCCGATTTATTCACCTTAATCCCCCTATTATCGTATTTTAGTTAAGGTTAATTAATATTGTCTTGCCGAGCGGTAATTTTATACCAAAGGCATACAGCTCAGGTCAAGCAATAGTATCAAGGATTGTAACCTTTTTTTCATATATTTTAAAAATCGCACAAAAAAACAACAAAACAGGCTGTATCAATGGGTAGATACCACTTTTACACCATCCAACATCTCGGGTTTTGACTCAACAAAATTAAGCCCAACCATATAGTCCTCATTGCTTAATGGCGTTGGCGCATAAGCTAAAGCAATATCCAAAACTTCATCAATCCAAGCAACAGGTTTAATCTCCAAATCCGCTAAGATATTTTTAGGCATATCCACTAAATCGCGCTCATTGTCTTTTGGAATAATGACGGTTTTTATGCCACCGCGATGCGCCGCTAGCAACTTCTCTTTTAATCCACCGATTCTTAAAACCTGACCTCTTAATGTCACCTCACCCGTCATAGCAACAGAGGACTTAACTGGAATATTAGCAAGCACGGATGCCATCGCTGTACACATCGCAATACCTGCGCTAGGGCCGTCTTTCGGTGTTGCTCCTTCAGGCGCATGAATATGTAAGTCATGCTTGTGCAGATAGTTAGCGGGAATACCCAAGCCTTGCGCACGACTGCGAATAACCGTTACCGCCGCCTGAATAGACTCTTGCATTACTTCACCTAGCGAACCCGTCTTGACCAAGCTGCCCTTTCCAGGCACGGCAACTGCTTCAATGTTGAGCAATTCGCCACCGACCTGCGTCCACGCTAAACCATGCACTAAGCCAATGGTATTTTCTTTTTCAGCAATACCATAATCAAACTTTCTTACCCCCAAATAATCCGTTACGTTTTCACTGTTCACAACAACGGGGATTTTAATTTGTTTTTCGACAATTTTTCTCACCGCTTTACGCGTGATTTTTGCTATTTCCCGATCTAGCGAACGCACACCGGCTTCTCGTGTATAAAAACGCACAATCTCTTGCAATACATCTTTTTCAACGTGTAGCTCGGTACTTTTTACACCATTGTTTTTCTGCTGTTTGGGCAGCAAATAACGCTCAGCAATATTGATTTTTTCATCCTCGGTATAACCTGGGATACGAATAATCTCCATTCTATCGAGCAAGGCTGGCGGAATATTCATCGAGTTCGAGGTGCAAACAAACATAATCTCGGACAAGTCATAATCCAATTCCAAATAGTGGTCATTGAAATTATGATTTTGTTCAGGGTCAAGCACCTCCAACAGCGCAGACGCTGGATCGCCGCGATGATCCATACCCATTTTGTCAATTTCATCAAGCAAAAACAGCGGATTAACCACCCCGACTTTACTCATTTTCTGAATAATACGCCCTGGCATAGAACCAAGATAGGTACGACGATGACCACGGATTTCGGCTTCATCACGCACGCCGCCCAGCGCCATACGCACAAACTTACGATTAGTTGCTTTAGCAATCGACTCCGCTAAAGAAGTTTTACCCACACCTGGCGGCCCCACCAAACACAAAATCGGCCCTTTTAGCTTTTTAACTCGTTTTTGCACAGCCAGATATTCAAGAATGCGTTCTTTAACATCTTCTAAACCGTAGTGGTCGTTATCCAACACCTGTTTCGCTTTGGATAAGTCCAAGGTAACTTTGCTACGTTTAGACCACGGAACGTTATTAACCCAATCTAAATAAGTCCGCAAAACCGAGGCTTCCGCAGACATTGGTGACATTTTTTTAAGCTTTGCCAACTCAAGCAAGGCCTTATCTTTAGCCGCCTGCGGCATTCCAGCTGATTCAATTTTCTCTTGAATCAGATTAATTTCATCAACCGCATCTTCACCATCATTTAATTCTTTTTGAATAGCTTTGATTTGTTCATTCAAGTAAAAATCACGCTGATTTTTTTCAACCTGCTTTTTCACTCGCGCACGGATACGCTTTTCCACTTGAAACAGGTCTAACTCAGCATCAATAAAACTGATGAGATTTTCAATGCGCGCTACCACATCTTCCGTTTCAAGCAGTTCTTGCTTTTTCTCTAGCGGTGCAACTAAATGCGCAGAAATCGTATCTGCTAGCTTGGCGGGTTGGTGGATATCCTTAACTGCCGTCAACGTATCATTGGGAACTTTCTTGCCGGCTTTAACGTATTGCTCAAATTGATTGTACAAAGTGCGCATTAGCACTTCGGCTTTAGCTTGACTAATGGATGCTGCCTCAAAGGTTACTGCATCGACTTCCAACCAGTCTTCTACCACTAATGTGGATAAAATTGAAACCCGTTCTTTGCCCTCAACCAAAACTTTTACAGTGCCGTCAGGTAGTTTTAGCAATTGTAAAATATTTGCCAGAGTACCCGTTTGATAAATATCCTCATCGTGCGGATCTTCGTGTTTGGCTTCTTTTTGTGCAACCAAAATCACTTGCTTATCTTGTCGCATCGCCGCCTCAAGCGCTTTGATGGATTTCTCACGACCAACAAACAACGGCACAACCATATGAGGAAACACAACAACATCGCGTAAAGGCAATAATGGCAACTGTATTTTTTTAACTTGTGTCATATAAAATTCATCGTTTATGGCTTGAATGAGAGTTATGAGGGCTTTCTAAGATATTTCAAGGTGTGCAGATGTTTGCACAACTAAAACTAGCGATTTATTGACTTATAGCAAGAATACAACCAGCAGAGCAACAATAACGAGTACCGCACCGCCAACAAGCGCCATACCCAAAGTATTATTGGCTTTGTTCGGTGTTGCGACTGACTGTTCTGTCTTAACGGGTTCTTTTTTGGCAGCTTTTGCAGCGTTAGGTGAAACCGCTGGTCGCATAACCGTTTGGTTCATGGCATTTTCTGAATGACCTGCTCCACTTTGAGCAACAGGAGCAACCACTGCAAAATCAAGCTTATCAAACGATAAGGTATCGCCATTTTGTAGCGTTGCTTGCTTAATTTTCTCACCATTTTTGAATGTGCCATTGGAAGAATCTAAGTCTTTTACCACCAACGCGCCGTCAATAATTTTTAACTCCGCATGTCTGCGTGATAAGCGGTCATGTGAGAAATGTAACTCGCAATCGGGTGAACGTCCAACAGCCATGGTTCCTTCAATCGGGTAACGCTTGTTTTGCAGTGATTTATGTAAAGCTTGCAAAATCCAACCACTGCCTTTGCTTGGTGCAACTTCAGCTTGGGGAGGCGCACGAAAAACAGTCGCCTCAGAGGAAATAGGTGCTTTTTGTGCAGCCTGCGACACATCGCTTTTTTTGCTTGGATCAACGATTAAAAACTCTTGTGTTACCAAGCGCAAGGTATCCCCCTGCACAACCGTGGCTTTACCTTTAACTTGCTTTTCGTTGAGATAAACAACGGCGCCATCTTTTACCTCTAGGGTAATATCATCATTGGTAACAAACAAACTGCAATGATGCTCAATAATACCTGTGCCAGTTACGACAAAATCATTCGTACCCGCTGATCCAAGCTTAACTTCAGGCCCTACTAACCAAATTGTTTTTTCTGTACCCTGCTGCTGTAGCTTCAACATAAACAAAGCCCTATGTTTTAATGTAGTTATAATTAGAATGTATTAAAACAATGAATATAAATAGACCCGATTTTTAATGCAAACGATTTCAGCAATTTTGTTTTCTGCCGCTCAAAAATCCGCCTGCTTCTATTAAAACAGGCGGCTTCATCAACTAAGACAAATGATAAGACGCCAATGCAACGGGCAAATTAACGCCCTGCATTTTCAACATATTGACGCGATACAGATAGGCAGCGCCTTTCAGTAAGTGCTCAGCTAATTCTGCCGCTTTTCGGTTTTGATAGTCTTCATAATGTGTACCTTTTGCCCAAGCGTTAAATGCACCTAACGCAGGCCCTGCCCATATCTGATAGTCCATTTCTCGGCCTTTTTCACCGATATTCGACCAGCGCGAAGAAAGGCCTAAGTACCAACGGAAAATCAGCGCCATTTTACGTTTAGGATTATCCATAGCACGCGCTAACATTTCAGGGTCGCGTTGCTTAAAGAACTCAACAGTTCCCGCCCAAATGTCGTCCAAATTACTGCGGAAAATTTGCTTTTCAATTTTCTCGCGTTCATCAGCAGGGATTTGCTCAATCGAATCATAGGCAACATACAAGTCATAGAGCTTTTGCGCACGCATAGCGAACATGGTGCCGCGCTTGACCACTTGTAGCTTGACACCCATCTCAAACATGTCCGCCGCTGGCGCCATAGTGACATCGGCCATCTCAACGCCCGCCAGTAATTTACGGGTATATTCCGATGCACCCGCTTCAACACACGCTTGGTTAACCGAGCCTACAACAATATAAGCCGCGCCCATCATAAAGGCTGCCAGTGCTGATTCGGGCGTACCGATACCACCGCCTGCGCCAACACGCAAAGGCTGTGGGTAGTTAAATTGCGCCTGTATTTCATCACGCAGCGCAAGAATTGAAGGCAGCAAGGTAACAAAAGGACGATTATCGGTATGGCCACCCGAATCAGCTTCTGCGGTAATATCATCAGCCATTGGTACTAAACGCGCTAACTCCGCTTGCTCTTGGGTAATTTTGCCTTGTGCAACTAATTTTTCCAGCAACTTGTCTGGTGCAGGCTCCATAAAGCGACGCGCCACTTCGGTACGAGAAATTTTGGCAATTACTTTGTTTTCAATATTAATGGAGCCATCGGTATTACGGCTTAAACCTTTGGCGCGGTAATACACAATATGTTCAGTCAAGGCTAAATAAGCCGAAGCTTCTACAGTTTTAACACCTAGCTTCAAGCAACGCTCAACCGCGCCGCGTTCCAACGCTTCTTCGGCGGGCGCATGGATAATATTCACCGCATAAGGGCCGTTTGGCAAAGCCGCCTGAATACGACGAATGGAGTCTTCAACCACATCAGGAATTAAACCCGCCGCGCCAAACGAGCATAAAA
>CAZMQC010000001.1:14687-16648 GCA_964568295.1 uncultured Spongiibacteraceae bacterium
ATGGAGTCTTCAACCACATCAGGAATTAAACCCGCCGCGCCAAACGAGCATAAAAAGCCGGCTTTCCCCAAGGCAATCACCAATTCAACCGAGGCAATGCCGTTCGCCATCGCGCCGCCGTGATAAGCGTACTTAACACCATGCTGTTTCTTAAACGCTTCATCGCCTAGTTCTTCAGGCAACAAACTTTGGGCAAAAGCGGCTATGGCTTGCCCTTTATTGACAAGCGTTTGTCCAATCGCCAATTCACCATTTACATGGGTCGCAAAAATGGGTTGCGACAAATCCAATAAAGCATCTTTTATAGCTACTGTGCTTGTTACAAGTTGCTTGTTATCAACAAAAATAGGTACAGGTAATTTACTCATCTTTTTTCCACACTGGGTTATTAAACGTGCCGTTGATGTTTCACTTAGAAGCTTGCGCTATAAACCACAAGCTTCTACAAATGTTAACTATGCTTCTACAATGCCTAACACAATATCTTTCACGTGGTAAATGCGCAGCCCATCTTTAGATAAGTTAGCATCGCCAATAATACGCACTTCATTGGCGGTTTTAACCACTTCTTTAATATGCACATCTAGAGACATTTGTTTATTTTCTGGCGTGATTTGCCCACGATATTTCCAAATTACTTCGGTTAAAGGCGCAATAAAGCGTGGATTGTTAAATTGTTTGCCCAAATCATTATGCAGCGCATAAGTTTGTAACAATTCAATAATCGCTTCAACGCCTAATGAGCCAGGCATTACAGGATCTTGATGGAAGTGATAACGGAAGAACCAATCTGTGGCATCGACAGTACGTTCACCATAAACATAGCCTTGCCCGAACTCACCGCCTTTCTCAACAATCGTCACGGTATCGACAAAGTTCATATCGCCGCCCGCTAAACGGTAATGCGGTTTACCTTGTGGCGCGGTAAACAATGCTAAGTTTTTATCACTTAACTGCAATACTTGTCTTTCACTTACAGGGGTATTGTTATCAATAAACCACGCTTGAGTGGTGCGACCATTATCAATGCCCAACTGATGTTTCAATGCATCCGCGCCAAAATAACCAAATACCGCCTTACCGACATAAAATGGCTCGCCATCAGTCAATAATTCAAAGGTAAAGCTTTGAATAATGGAGCCGCCCGCAATACTGGTACTGGTCATCACCGATTTATTGGTAATGATTTTACCGCGCAAATCCACTTGACGTAACAACTTTCCTGTACCGTCTAAGTTACGGAAGAACAAATCTTTATCGGGATATTTTAAGGTCGTACCCATGTAACCCGAAATAAAGCCGTTCGGTTGTAAGGAAATTTCCATCAAAATCGAATACGGCATCCACGCTTCATGGCTGTTTTTATTGAAATACCACGCATCAACAGGCACTTCATATTCAGCCACACAGCTTGCCGTTTTATTCAGTTCTCCGCGCTTGCCTTGAATATCAATTACCTGCGTGACCAACTGCAAATCACCACAAGGCGTTCTTGGTGGGATACGACCTTGATAAACATCAAACTCTGGGCCAAAGCAGTTGGAAATATTACCTGTAGCAAATTCGAATAAATGCCAAGGCGTATAAGGTACGGTATCGGGTTTGCGATTTTGTTTTTTCACATCGCTTGGCATCGGTGCTGGCACGTGCTTAACTGGTGTCACACCTTTAATTTTGCCTACCGACAAATCCGACTCAACCCACATCAAGGGTGCATTAACGTTTTTAAACGGTGCAATACCACGCGAATCCACGGCTAGATTTTGTTGCGCGGCTGGCTGAGCTGTTGTTGATTGAATAGGCGCAACATTACTACCAAAACCAGTAGCAATAGCAGGCGTTTTCGCCGCATAAGGATGATTAGGGTCTTGCTCTTTAATCATTACCGACAAGTTTTTAAAGTCCACCACCACTTTGCCTTTGAGGATAATTTCCACATTGGCTTTTAGGAATGGATACGG
>CAZMQC010000001.1:16748-17955 GCA_964568295.1 uncultured Spongiibacteraceae bacterium
AAATACCAATGCTCAGGCTCTAAGCGCTTCATGCCTTGTAAAACACCTAAGCCCCAAGGGCCACCCGTGCGATCAATATCAACCACACGCTCAATCATTAAGAATTTTTGTGAGCTGAATTTTAACGAGGGGTTCATACCTTTTTGGTCATACTCAGCACCAAAACAGCCCGCTACATCGCCATTTACCAGCTTCATCATATCGTCGTATTCATACTGAGTACGGCTATTTTGAATTAATGGAGTAAACGATGTTTTCACCGCATTGGCAATTTCTGCGCGGTCTTTGTCGTTATAAATAACGCCCTTACCTTCGTCTAATTCGTGGTCAGTAAAGAACCCAGCGCAACCATTGCGCATTTCCAGTACCACTTTGCCGTTTACATAACAGTCGTAATGGAAGAAAAATAAAAACTGGTCGCCATTACGCGCAAACGAATCAATATAGATTTCATAGCGCAAGGTTTCGCCACCAAACGCCATATCTTCTTTAAAGGTTAATTGGCAGTCTAATAAACGGTAAACACGGTCGCCTTTGCACTGAAAATCAATGCCCAAATACGAAATCAACATCAAGTCGCACTGACCTGACTCCACATTCACGCACCAAGGAATTTGCCCATCAATCAAGAACGGCGCATCAACCGGAATATCGTATTCCGTTGCCATGTAACTTTTCTTATATTCATTGACTTTAGCGTCTAAGTCGGTAACACGCGTTACCAATAAATAGTCGGTAGTCGGCAAACGTACACGGCGTGAATAAGTGTCGATAATGGCGTATTCAGGGCCAAATACTTTGGCAATATCGCCTTCAGCAAACTCCACCAAATCAGCGGTATCAAACACAATATTTTTCGGTTGGTTAAAACGCTCTACCAATTCAATACATTGCTTTTTACTGGTTTCGTAATCGGTTGGGCACGTGGGTTGGAATAGAATATTTGGCTCGCCAAAGCTGGATGTTGCCTGCGGTAGGTTAGCTGCTGGCAAGGTTTGCGGCAAAGATAAATTAGCTGGTACGGTATTGCCTGTAATCATCGCCGCCATTTGTTGTTGCACCGCTTGACGCATTCTTAAAAATGCTTGGTGCGTGCGCATTTGTTGCACGGTTAAATCGTCATTTTGCATGGTCATTATCTGGCCCGCCTGTGGTAAAGATTGAGAAATAGGTGTTGGCGCTTCGGCGCTTATCGTAGTCGGTTCCG
>CAZMQC010000001.1:18055-29849 GCA_964568295.1 uncultured Spongiibacteraceae bacterium
CACTTGCGACTCAATGCTGCCTTGAATACTATCGCCGCCGAGCTGAATGGTTTTAATCAGTTGTTTTTTGCCTTGGTTATCAGCTTGATACAGCGCCTTACGCGCCTCTGGTCCGCGTACAATTAAATGCGCAGCACTATTATCACGCCCCAATCCGTTAATACCGATACGTACCGCGCCACTATCATTAGCAACTAAAGCCGCGCGAATAAGACTTGCCATGCCTGAAGCGTTAAAGGTATGACCAATCAGTTGTTTGACCGAGCCGCTTGGCGTTTGTGGGTAAACACGCGCTTGCGCCTCTTGCTCTACCTGATTTTCACTGGCAATACCGCTGCCATACAACTCCAATGCCGCAACTTGCTCCGCACTAATGTGCGCTTGCTGTAACGCATTGCGCATAGCGTGCTCTAAGGCTTGGCTGCTGACATCATTGACGAATGCTAGGGCATCAATGTAGGCATACGCTTGACCAGGCAAAACTTGTGACTGCGGCTTCAACACCACTGCACCAGCGCCTTCGCCTGCTACCCAGCCTGCGCTGCCATTGGCTGCCATTGGCGCGTAATGTTGACGCAAGCTAATATTTTCGATGCTTCCAGCTAAATCCACCGCCGCAATAATCACCGCTTCTACATCGCTGGTTTGAAATAGATTTTGCGCTAATTCAACGCAGCGATATACCGAGTTCTCTTCGGCAGAAACGGTAATCGCAGGACCAGAGAAATCCCATAACGCGCTAATGCGCGATGCCATTATATTGCCAATAAAGCTGGTGTACTGATTCAGCTGCGCCGCTTGCGCTACGCTGTCTTTGGCAATATTAATCAGCTGTTCGCGTTGCGCAGCGGTTAAAGTAATACCTTGTTCTTGCAGGCTTTGTTCAATTTGCGTAGCTAAATTCACCCGGCCGCGATATTGGTGCAATTCCAGCTCTACGCCCATCGCTACCAATACTGCTACATTAGCACCTTCTTTTAAGCCCGCATCCAAAGCCGCGTTATCCGCAACTTTCATCATTAATAATTGCTGCGGAATAAGTTGGTCTTTCTCATTCGGTGGCACTTTAAAGCGCAAGAAATCCATATCAAAACTGTCAATAAAGCCACCAACAGGCGCTTGGTTTAAGCCCATCGCCTGCATTACATCGGCGTTTTGCTCTAAACCTTTCCAGCGTTTGACGGGTAATGGACGTAATGCGCTAGTTTGTTGAGCCAAAACCGCTTTGAAACTTTGCAAACTATCGGCATTGGCAAAGTGCGTATCCATACCAACAATTGCTAACGGCTGCTTAGCTTGAACGGTTTGTTGTTTATCATTAAGCGGTGCATTCGCGCCTTGCAACACCAAGTGCGCATTACTGCCGCCAAAACCAAATACGCTAACGCCTGCGGTATTTACCGCTTGCTGACGCGGCCAAGCAATGGTTTGCGTTGGCATTTGCGCCGCTGAAAAATAGCCATTTTTAGAGCTAAGCGGATTTTTTAAATTAATGGTAGCTGGAATTTGCCCATGATTAATTGCATAAACCGCTTTCATCATGCCTGGCATACCCGCCGCTGTGAGCAGATGGCCAAGATTCGACTTAACCGAACCAATCACGGGTTGGTTGTTATAATCTTTGAAAAAGGTTTCCATGCTATTGAGTTCAACACGGTCACCTTTCGGCGTGCCCGTTGCATGACACTCCACATAAGCAACATCAGCAGGATTAATCTCAGCATTTTGGTAAGCACGTTGATAAGCTAGTACCTGTCCTTTGCTATTCGGGCTTAATACAAATTCGCCCTTACCATCATTCGATAAAGCACCGCCTTTGATAATGGCATAAATATGATCACCATCGCGTATCGCGTCACTATGGCGTTTTAACAACAACATGCCCGCGCCTTCGCCAGCGAATAGCCCTTTTGAACTGCTATCTAATGGCGAACTCTGGTTATCGTCGGGATAAGCATGGAAAATCGAGAAGCCCATATTGACAAACATAGGATCGGAGCCGCTAACAGCACCTGCCAGCATTAAATCCGCATCGCCTGCTTGCAAATATTGACAAGCCAATTGGGCTGCGTAGCAAGAAGAAGCACAAGCCGCATCCAAGGCAAAGTGGCTACCGCCCAAACCTAAAGCATTAGCAATCAGCGCGGCGGGATAACCTGCAATCAAGCCATTATCGGGGTGAGTGCTTTGATAATCGCTGTAATGGCTTAATTGGAAATCCGCATGTAGGCTGTTTTTTAAACCTTGTTGCACCGCTTGATGATAAAGCGGCAAAAACAATTGGTTAGACGATTTAGTGGGGAACGATAAATTGCCTAAAATCACACCGCAACGTTGTAAAGCGTCGTGATTATAATAACCCGCATCTTGCAAAGCGGTTTTCGCTACGGTTAACGACCAATGATACAAATCATCAAGTTGGTTTAAATAAGTCGCTGGCAAACGATAGCCATTGGCATCAAACTGAATATCACCAATATAGCCACCGCTCATGCAGTAAAACTTATCAGTATCGCCCTTATTACCCAAATAACGTTGAGGCTCAACACCCATTTCATGTTGGGTCGCTTGGCGGCGACTATCGGATTGTTGTAATAGGTTTTGCCAAAATGCTTCGGGCGCAGAAGAGCCGGGGAAGATGTTAGCGATACCTATAATGGCAATATTTTCCATACTGTTCTCTTTTATTGTCGTTTTACAGTTTTTGGCTTTACAGCTAAAAACTGCTTTAATGCTATTACGCTGCGCCTTCTTGACCGTTATACGTCGCAGGGCTTTTCAGTAAACTACCGTCATACAAACGGCTTAAATCGAGTTCAACACCGTGGCTGACCAATTTCGCCAAAGCACGCAAAATCGTTAATTCATCGCTGGTACCTTTAGCGTTAACAGGCACCGAAACATGCGGTTTATCGGCTTCATGTTTCAGAATTTTTTCAACCCAACTGCACAAAGAACGCCCCGGTCCCATTTCAATAAATACCCGAGCGCCTTTGTCATACATGGCATTAACTAAACGTGGAAAATCCACAGGGTCGCACAAGCACTTGGCAATCGAATTAGCAATGGCTTTGGTGCGTTGTGGCACGGGTAAATAACAAGAGCTGGAATAAAGTTTGGCATCAACCCGTTGCGTCACGTCCATGGTGTAAAGCGCTTCCATATTTTTATATTCCAATTGCGCAGGCGGGCTATGAATGGCGTTCGGCATATCCAGCGCCATACCACGCACACCGATTTTTTTAATCACGCGCTGGCAAGCTTCAGGATCGCCGCCAATTACCAAGCTATCGGGCGTATTGATAATGGTGCAATACACTTTATCTTCGTTGGCTGCGGCTTGCTGAATCTCTTCAAGCGTTGCTTTTAAAGTATAAGTTTCCCAAAGCTGCTCGATTTGACCATGTTCTGCTGGCGGCAAGCCCCAATGCTTACGCAGCGTTTGTAACTCACCGGTTAAATGATGATTAAAGGTATCTGATTCAGCAAGGCGCTTGCTCATTTGCCCTGGTTTTTCCCAACAGCCGAGCGCAGCATACATGCTGATTTCGCCCATGCTATAACCAGTTGAGAAATCTGCTTTTAACTTAAATACGTCTTCAAATATTTTGGTGAAGATGCACGCAAAACCCACACCGCATTCGGCAATGTCTGCCAAGCTATTGCGTAGTTGATGGTCAATCGCCTTAAGTTCATGGAAACCTAAACGATTAACGCTGCGTGGATTGAGAATATTATCTTTTAAGCTTTCGGCAATGTTATCGGCTAGTTGGGTAACGGGCGCAATAATTTCTGGAAACAAATGAAATAACTCACGTCCCAATCCCACATAGGTCGCGCCAATACCAGGATATAAAAAACTAATACCGTTATTATCATTCATCGGCACGGCAGAAAAGTAACTACCTTTCGGCGTTTTCCACTCACCCCGTTCAGCAAACGCTTTGGCAACGCCTTGCTCGGCTAAAGCAATTTCTTTCAATAATTCTTCTTCGTTTTCAGCCAACAAACACAAACGATAGTCGCTTTGCTGTTGGTTAAACGTTTGAAAACTGCTGCGCGCAAGTGTTCTTAGGCTGTTATGGTGCAACTGTTGTTTCAGTTCCTCTAACGCTTTTAGCAAACCATATTGGTTTTGAGCCGCTAGTGGAATCAGCACTAAATCGCTACAGGCCAAATAACCATTGCTGCGATTTTTATCTTCGACATTTTCCTGCAAAACCCAATGACTGTAACTGTCTTGCGTTTGGCAACTATAAGCGGCATTAGCCGCGTGTTGGCTAAACCAATGGCTCGCCTCAACGGGAATAAAAAAAGGGCTGTGCTGCAAGCTATCGTCCGCACTTTTTTGCCAATCTTTAACCGCTGGTAAATAACGTTGATGCAAAACTAAAACGGTTTTTATTAACCCCGCCAATTGCGCAAAACAAGATGGCTCACCAATAATCGAACCAATACTGCCCAATGCTGTGTGCAATGTTTTATCACCAGCATACGCGTTTAATAAGGCTTGGCGCTCTAATTCTAGCAACTGATTATTCGCATGAGCCGTGCACTCAATATAACCGATGTCACTGGCATTTTTTTGTGCTTGCATTAAGGCTTTCTTCGCAACCTCATTCAGTTGCTCACCGCTTTGATAGCCTAAAACATCGGCATAACGATAAAGCTGATGGCTTTCGCAATAGGCTTTATCGGCGAGTAAGATGCCTGCCACGCCTGAATTGTTTATATAAGCATCAAAGCTTTCATCCAAGCTAATGGTGTTTTTGCTAGGCAGACAATTATCCTCACCTTGGCTAATCGCAATCAACGCTAACAATTCATGCTGCTGCCAATACGGTTCAACAGCGGCAAGATTGCCCACCACATACAAAGCAGCAAAGTGTTTGCTTAACACTGCCTTTTGCGTGGTGGATAAGGTTTCGGTTAATAACACAACCGGCAAATCATGCAATGACAAACCTTGCTGCGAGGCAAGTTGCAAAGCGCAATCAACGCAGTCTTGCTCAAGGGTTTGCAAGCGAAAGTCACCACTGGCTTGCCCTTGAAAAATAAAGCGTTCAAATTTGTCGATATTATCTGCACCTGCAAACTCTGCATGGAGACCGATAATGGATTTATTTAACATACAACGTTCATCTCGGGCGACTCGCATCGCCCTATGTTTATGGTTTAAACAATTCATTCAAAGAGGCGCTAACCGTTACTTTTGCGCCTTGTATTTGCGCAATTAGCCCGCCCTTTTTATCGATTAATTGCACATCAGCTACGCATTCACTGGCTTTATCATCGGTTACATCTAAGCGTAAATAAAAGGTTTCACCGATAGCCACTTCACGATAAAACGTCCATGCCTGTGTTGCCGACGGCAAACTGCCCATGCTTTTTTGCTCACGTACCCACACCAGCAACGCTTGATATACCAAATCATTGGCAAAAATATTGCTTTGCTCTAATGCCAAAGCGCCTTTTTTGCTGGCTGCCTGTGCGCTAATTTGGCAAACAAGTTGCAAGCTTTTCTCGTCGCAATAACTGATTTGCTTAATACCTTGCAAGCTTTCGCCATGAAACAAGGTGCCATTTTGGTATAAGTAAGCAGCGTCTTTTGCATCGCCCTTAAGCAACGCTTTAGCAGAATGCGTTTCAACACCTGCAACAAATTCTGCCACATAATGAAACACGGGCTTGCCCGCTGCGTTTAAACTGGCGACTTTAATTTCTAAGCCATCGCCTTTGCTTTCCAAGGTTAGCGTGCAAAATTCAGGTTCTGTGCCGTCAAATACAATACCTTTTAATAGGCGGTAGTTTTGCATGGTCACAACGTCAACCAAATACTGCTCAGCCGCCTGTTTCATCCACGCAATCGCCACTACGGTTGGTAAAACCGCATTGCCACCTATCTTATGGTTCGATAAAAAAGCGTAATCAGCCGCCTTGATAGGCTTGATTAGACGGCTGCTTGCTGCTTTTTTACATTGGCTTGCTCAGCACCGCTTAAATCATCACCGACAATAATTTGTGGGCAACGATTGGTGTTTGCCGATAGTTCATTCAGCAGTAACTCAGCACCTGAGTCGAGTGGAATAATGTAAGCACCACGCGCTTCAAACATACGTTTCAGCTCTGGCGTCACCATGCCGCCGTCCCAAGGTCCCCAGTTAAAGCTTAATACCTGTGCTGCTGGATAAAGGTTTTTAAAACGCCATGCCGTTTTGTTTAAAATCTCATTCGCCATCGCATAATCCGACTGCGCGGCATTGCCATAAAAACCAGCAGCCGATGAGAACATCACCAAATGTTTGATGTTATTCATATCCACAGCGGCAAACAACGCGGTTAAACCATCAATTTTGGTGCGATAAACACGTTCAAATTCTGCCAGTGTTTTTTGCTCGATAAATTTATCCGCCAACACACCTGCGCCGTGAATAATGCCAGTCACCTCGCCTAAGCTTGCGGTTAAACGCTTCACTTCAACTTTCAATGCCGCTTCATCGGTCACATCAACGGCTAAATATTCCGCTTTGCCGCCAGCATGACGAATAGCCGCTAAGGTATCTGCAATTTCGCGATTACCTAGCACTGGCGCAATCAGCTGCTGCACTTTAACTGGCGTAGGCTTATCACCTTGCGCCATCAATGCCTGCATGGCTGCTTTTTTCAAATCCGCTTCATCGCTAATGCCTTGCGCCCAAGTGGGTTCTTGCTCAACAAATTGCGAACGACCAAGCAAAATAAAGCGGCTTTTATGCGCCTCGGCCAAACGTATCACGCAATGCGCAGTGACGCCTTTAGCACCGCCACTGACCAAAAATACTGAGTTTTCATCAATGCTATTGCCTGCGGTTAAAGCAAAACTATCGGTTTTTGCTGCAACCAAAGTCAAGCGCCCTTGTTTATCGTAGCCCACTTCTTTGAGTTGGCTATTACTGTCTAATAATTCGTTGATTAACGCATAAGCAACGGTTTCAGCCTTGGCTTTTTCTTCAATATCGACTGTGCGACAAAATACCTCTGGCCACTCATGCGATAAGGTTTTCACCAAACCACTGAAAGCGCCCTGTACTAAATCAGCATCGTGCGAATCAAGACCAAATTGACCGCCTTGACGCGTGACTGCGATAAAACTTTTACGGCTCGTACTGGCGTTTTTCACTCCACTTAATTTAGCCAACAAGAATGCTAACGCTAAGCTTTGCTTACTGGATTCAGCAAAATCAAAGCCTTGGATTTTTGCGGGTGCGCTTAACACCATCACATGATCAATGCCGCCGCAAGCTTTGAGGATGTCGGCCACTTGTTCTTCATCAACTTCAGCTAGCGCATAAACAGTCGCCGCTTTCGGCAATGCTTTTTTGCTAGCTTTTTTTACCCAAGCCGTTTCTATGACGCTGACTCTCGCCTGTTGCGCTAATAGTTTTTCAACTACGTTTGTGCTGAGTGCAGTACCGTCGCTAACCACTAAACAGTGAGCATTTGCCAAGCTTGCATCGATAAGCAACGGCGCAGATAAGCGCTCAATTGCTACGGTTGCGCTTGGTGCAGGCGCAACCGTTTTAGACTTTTTTACGTTGCTTGCTCCTGTATTGGCAGCAAAAACCGCAACAATCTCTTTCAAAGTGCGTAATTCTGCCAAGGTTTCAGGGCTAACCTCTGGCAGCCCAGGCATCGCATCTTGCGCCGCGCCTAGAATTTCAACACGCTTAATTGAGTCGATACCTAAATCGGCTTCCATATCCATATCAAGCTCTAGCATATCAACGGGGTAGCCAGTTTTTTCAGCCACCACTTGCATCAATACTTTTTCAAATGCTTGACCATTAACCGCTGAGGCAACTGTAACATTTGCTGTTTGTACGACTGTGGCTTCTATAGTTGGTGCGCTTGCACCCGCTTTAGACTGCATGTAATCGACAATCTGACCCAAGGTACGTAATTCTGCTAAGTCTTCTGGGTTCAATTCAGGCAAGTTAGCAATTTGCTCCTGTACCGCGCCTAGAATTTCTACTCGTTTGATCGAGTCAATACCTAAATCGGCTTCCATATCCATGGACAGCTCTAACATGTCGATTGGATAGCCAGTTTTATCCGCCACTACCGCTAACATCACTTGCTGAATTTGGGCAGTATCAATGCCTGCACTGGCCGTTGCAACGCTTGCTTGCGGTGCTGCTGCTTGTGCAACGGGCGCACTTGCGCCTGCTTTTGACTGCATATAATCAACAATCTGACCTAAAGTGCGTAATTCCGCTAAGTCTTCTGGATTCAATTCTGGTAAGTTAGCGATCTGCTCTTGTACCGCCCCTAGAATTTCTACGCGTTTAATCGAGTCAATGCCCAAGTCGGCTTCCATATCCATGGAAAGCTCTAGCATATCGATTGGATAGCCAGTTTTGTCCGCCACTACCGCTAGCATCACTTGTTGAATTTGGGCAGTATCAATGCCTGCACTGGCCGTTGCAACGCTTGCTTGCGGTGCTGCTGCTTGTGCAACGGGCGCACTTGCGCCTGCTTTTGACTGCATATAATCAACAATCTGACCTAAAGTGCGTAATTCCGCTAAGTCTTCTGGATTCAATTCTGGTAAGTTAGCGATCTGCTCTTGTACCGCCCCTAGAATTTCTACGCGTTTAATCGAGTCAATGCCCAAGTCGGCTTCCATATCCATGGAAAGCTCTAGCATATCGATTGGATAGCCAGTTTTGTCCGCCACTACCGCTAGCATCACTTGTTGAATTTGGGCAGTATCAATGCCTGCACTGGCCGTTGCAACGCTTGCTGATGCAGCAGCTTGTGCAATGGGTGCACTTGCACCTGCTTTAGACTGCATATAATCAACAATTTGCCCTAATGTACGTAATTCGGCCAAGTCTTCAGGGTTCAATTCAGGCAAGTTAGCAATTTGCTCTTGTACCGCGCCTAGAATTTCTACGCGTTTAATCGAGTCAATACCTAGGTCGGCTTCCATATCCATGGAAAGCTCTAACATATCCACGGGGTAACCAGTTTTGTCCGCCACTACCGCTAGCATCACTTGTTGAATTTTAGCAGTATCGACACCTGCGCTAGCTGTTACAACAGGTGCTGCTTGCGCTGCTGTAACCGCTACTACTGGCGCGCTAACCGCTTTAACAACTGCTTGTGGAGCAACGGGTGCTGGCGCTGCTACAGGTGTTGCAACTACAGGCTGAGCTGCAACGGTCGGCACTGCCACAGGCGCTGCAATTTGTACAGGCGCAACAGCGGCTGGCGCGATGGTACGTGCTGGCGCCACCGGAGCTAACGCAGCTGGTGCAATATATTGTGTTTGCAAATTCAAATACTGCTCATGCACGCGCAAGGTTTCAGTTTGGAACTGATGGTATTGCGCCAATAACTGACTGACCGATGCCGATAATTCACCCGTGCTTTTGGCTAAGGCTTGCTGCACGGTACGATTATATTCATGCGGGCCTTGCATAAATTGTTCATGCACCGCCAATAATTGGCGCTGCTGTTCTAGCAATAAAGCCAAATCGCTGCTGGCAGAAACAGGGGCGCTCACTGTGCTTGCGTTTTGTGTTGCTCTGGCAACAGGTACGTGTACAACTTTTTCCACGATTTTTTCTACCTCTACAATTTTTTCTACAATCTGTGGTTGCGCATGGGCTTGAGCAATTTGATAGCCATCATGCAACGCATCTTCAAACACTTTTTTAGTTTTATCGCTTACATAAGACGCCGCTGACAATTTCATTGCCATGGGTGATTTTTTACGTCCTTCTAACGCCAATTCAACCCCATAGCTATCCACATCTTTCAATATCACGCCATTAACTACCATTTGCACTGCTGCTTGGCGCAACTGTGTATCGGATGATTTTTTCGGATTGGCGTTCACTGCAATGGTGACCACATCGTCTTTATCAGCCAAAATATTCTCAACCAGTTTGGTTAATACGTTTTTAGGGCCAAATTCAATAAAGACGCGACCGCCAGCGGCATATAAGTTATCAATTTCATCTTTAAAGCGTACTGATTCCAAAATATGATTTTTCATCACTTTTTTAATGTCAGCTGGCTCATCTGAATGCGCTTTACCCGTGCCATTAGCAAACACAGGAATGCTTGGCGCATTAAAGGTTGCTTTATCAATCGCTTTAGCAAATGGTTTCTGCGCATGCCCCACTAACGGTGTATGGAAAGCCGCTGAAACAGGCAGTTTCACCACTTTAAAGCCTTGTGCTTTTAACGCATCAAAGGCGTTATTCACCGCTACTGTCGCGCCTGCTACCACCACTTGGTTATTGGAGTTGTAATTAGCAATCGACACTTCCTTCATGTCTTTGATTGCTTGAGCAACGGTTTCGCTATCAGCAACCACCGCGATCATGGTACCTGTATCAAAATTGGCATCGTCTGGCGCTGCCATGGCTTGACCACGCGCCAAGGCTAATTGACGGTAGTCTTCATCATTGAGTACGCCCGCTGCCCATAAAGCGGTTAGCTCACCAAAACTATGACCTGCGGCAAAATCTGCCTTAAAGCCGGCTTGTTTAAACAGTTCAAACGCTGCCATGCTGAAAGTACCAATCGCTGGCTGAGCAAACTGAGTTAATTGCAACTGACTTTCTTGCTGTTTTTTCGCTTCGTCATTAAACGCTGGAATGGGGAATACGGTTTGCGATAATTGCGCTAAACCATTTGCCGCAAACGCATCATCCATCGCGGCAAAAGTTTTCATTACAGGCGGGAAGTTACAGGCTAATTCTTTACCCATATTGACGTATTGCGAACCTTGCCCTGAGAACAATGCCACGGTGCTACCGCAAGCCGCAAAGCCTTTAGCGCGATAATAAACGCCTGTCGGTAAAGTCCATTGCGTTGCATTAGGTTTAGCCGCTAATTGCGCAAGGGCTTTTTCTAATAGGTCCACCGCTTCTTTGGCGTTGCTAGCTACAAAGCCTAAACGTGCTTTTTTATCCGATGGCGTTTTTAATGGATTAGCCGCAGCAAAGCGATTAAAGGCATAAATCTGCTCATCATCAGCAACCTGCAAACTAGCTAAGGCTTGCTGTATGTTTTGGCTTAATTCCACCTCATTCGCTGCGGTCAGCAAAATCATCTGCCCCACTGGATTTAAACGATAAGCACCTTGATGCTCCGCTTTATATTCCTGCAAAACAAAGTGGAAGTTAGTACCACCAAAACCAAACGAGCTAACCCCAGCGCGACGTGGCGCTTTATCTTTGCGCGGCATCCACGGACGAGTTTCGCTATTAATAAAGAATGGGGTTTGTTCAATGTTTAACGCAGGATTGGGATTATCGACGTTAATCGTGGCAGGCAAGACTTTATGATGCAGCGCCAAACAGGCTTTAATAAAACCCGCCGCGCCCGCTGCCGATTTAGTATGTCCAATTTGCGACTTAACACTACCCAAGGCAATGGATTGGTTATCCGCGCCTTCTGCACCAAAAAACTTACTCAAACCGCCAAACTCAGCCGCATCACCTGCCATGGTGCCAGTACCATGCGCTTCAATTAAACCGACGGTTGATGGATCAAAGCCCGCATCTTCATAAGCACGTTTTAGCGCTTTAGCCTGCCCATCCGGACGCGGCGCATAAATTGACTTAAAGCGCCCATCGGATGAAGTACCCACACCCGTTAATACGGCATAAATACGGTCGCCATCGCGCTCAGCATCTTCAAGGCGTTTCATCATCACCATGCCGATACCTTCGCCCACCATCATACCTTTTGAGTTTTCATCAAACGGACGAATATCATCACCGGTAGTAAAGGCTGG
>CAZMQC010000001.1:29949-31935 GCA_964568295.1 uncultured Spongiibacteraceae bacterium
TTCTGGAATTTCTCAATAATTTTAGCGCGGTCTTTTTCTTCTACGCCGCAAGAGCTTAATACTTTTTCCAAGACAGGATATTGCAAACGTGAAGTTAACGGCACAATTTGTTTTAAACCACCGCCAACACCCAACACCACGCCTACCTTGTCGCGATCATAACCGCTATCATCGCCAATACCCGCGTCATTAATAACATCACGCGCCACCACTAGCGCCAATAATTGCGCAATGTCGGTCACTTCTAAAATATTTGGCGGCAAACCAAACTCCATTGGATCGAAATCTAACTCAGGAATAAAGCCACCGCGTTTACAGTAGGTTTTATCCGGCAAGTTTTTATCTTCTGAATAATAATCGTCAATCGACCAACGCGAAGCAGGAATATCAATAATGGAATTCACTTTTTCCAAAATATTATCCCAATATTCATTGAGATTTTTCGCATCGGCAAATACCGAGGCCATGCCCACAATTGCAATCGGCGTTTGCTGTAAACGCGAATTCATTGCTTTCAATTCTTTATTGTCTTTATTATTTTGCTTAGCCATTAGGGTACCTCGATTAATTATTCATGAGTGTCAGCATCTTCGTTTAACACTCGAAAACGCGACAAAAATTCATTGTAATTACCCGCCAAAATACGGCGAATATGGAAAGGAGCATTATTTAATACGTGCGACATATAGCGTTCAGCAGCAGCAAGCTCATCGCCTTCGTAAACATCCACATACACCCAGCGGGATTGCGGATCGCTAGCAACCAATAAACGGCGCTTTTGGTTATCACCAGCAAAATTAGGTAACGCACTGACGGCGACCTTAACAATTTGATCGTCATTAACGCCTAGTACCTGTCTCATCGCTTTAGGGGCAACCGCTGCTTGAATTTCTTGCTTGGCTTGTTTGTCTTCAATACGAACCTTGACCACCTCGTCAATATCAAAACTCGCTCCTTGCTCATCCAACGCATTCAGCTTAGATACGCCATGACGCTTCAAACAACGCTGCAAACTGGCGCGCGAAACACTGGGGTGGATAAATTCTTGGGTAACGGTCAACAGCTCATCTAAAGAAAGCAATAAACGCTTGCGCAATTCCACGACAACATATTCTTGCGCGGGGCTTAAACTGGAGGCAATATTATGTGGCTTATGTGACGCATCGTCGCTATCTTGACGCTTGCGCCACTTGCGAATGGTTGGCTCGCTGACCTTCAACAAACGCGCGAGCACAGCGGTAGGCAAATCCGACTCGCGGATAAACTCACGCATTTCAGGGGTAGTGGTCGCATTAACGTGCTGTTCTTTCTGCATTTCTTTGATTGCTGCTTTGTTTACTTATCATTATTATGCAGCTTGCATAAATTAGGTTGTGAAGAATACACGTATCAACAACCCGAAACAACCACCTGATACTGAAAAAATTAAAATAATTTTAAGTTATTGATATAATTGTATTTTAATAGAAACAAAGAGCAATCGCTTCAAATAAAAAACCTTAACCAATTCGCGATACATCAAATCAAAACATAATCCATGCCCGCTATCCAATTGAAACAAACCGATATTCATATTTGGTTCGCTCGACCTGATCAAATCCAACAAAGCGAATTGCTAGAGCGTTATTTTCAGCTATTACCTCAAGATGAACGCGACAAACAGCAACGCTATCGCTTTGCTAAAGATCGTCATAGCGCTTTGATTACGCGTGCATTGGTACGCAGTGTTTTATCGCATTATGCAGAAATTGCGCCGCAAGACTGGCGCTTTGTAAAAGGGGAAAAAGATAAACCCGAAATTGCCAATAGCCCGCTACCCTTGCGCTTTAATCTAAGCCATACCGACAATCTCATCGTCTGCGCCGTTGCGATGCAGCACGACATCGGCATAGACGCGGAGTACACGCCAAGAGATAACGACATTCTTGCGATTGCTGATCGTTACTTTTCGCCAATTGAGGTTAAGGAATTATTTAGCTTACCGAC
>CAZMQC010000001.1:32035-33252 GCA_964568295.1 uncultured Spongiibacteraceae bacterium
AAATCAGTCAATTCTTGTCGCGTTAAAATCGTACCCGTTGGATTAGATGGCGAAGCCACCATAATGCCTTTGGTGTTGGGCTGCCAAGCTTGCTCGGCAAGCTCTGCGGTTAATTGATACCGCTGCGCTGCACCAACAGGCACTAACTGCCCCTGCCCTTCAACCAAACGTAAAAAGTGTCGATTGCACGGATAACCGGGATCGGCCATTAACATACCATCGCCAGGGTTCATTAATAACGCAGCAATCAGCAACAAAGCACCCGATGCGCCGGGCGTAATTAAAATACGGCGTACAGGAATATCCACTCCATATTCCCGCCGATAAAAGTCGGCAATTTTCTGGCGCAGCTCTAATAATCCCAAGGCACTGGTATAATACGTTGCACCATCATCTAAGGCTTTTTTCGCAGCATCAATAATCGGCTGAATAGTGGTAAAATCAGGCTCTCCCGCCTCCATGTGAACAATATCTTTGCCTTGCGCTTCTAGCGCTTTAGCCGCCTCTAACACTTCAACAACACGAAACGGCTCAATCTCTCTCAAACGCGACGCATACACAGAATTCACCACTTAAACAGGCTATAAAAAACGGCTATTTTAGCAGTGCTTTGTAAAAGCTGCTCACGGATTCATTGAAAAACTTCCACTTTTGTTACTTTCAGACTAAACTTAGCCCGCTCTTTCGACATGAGCCAGAAAAAATCGCATGAAATGTTCATGCTCGTACTACGGAAAATAAAGACATGCCAAAAGCAACTACTGATAATCAATTTCGTAATTTCACTCCTTACACGCCGAAAAAAGGCGAGGAGTACATGAGCCCAGAGCAGCTAACGCACTTCCGCAATATTCTTAATCAATGGAAGTCGCAGCTTATGGAAGAAGTCGATCGCACCGTTAATCACATGAAAGATGAAGCGGCGAACTTTCCTGATCCTGCTGATCGCGCAACACAAGAAGAAGAATTCAGTCTTGAATTACGCACACGCGACCGCGAACGCAAACTGATCAAGAAAATTGATGCTACTATTGAGCTAATTGACAAAGAAGACTACGGCTTTTGTGAAGCTTGTGGCATTGAAATTGGCATCAAACGCCTAGAAGCGCGCCCAACAGCAACGCTTTGCATTGACTGTAAAACGATTGCTGAGCAAAAAGAAAAACAAGAACGCGGCTAATCCGATTGCAGGTTTTACCTGCAATCTGCTCTACCGA
>CAZMQC010000002.1:0-31218 GCA_964568295.1 uncultured Spongiibacteraceae bacterium
ACCAACTTAATTACTTCAATCAGCTTATTTAACTGTTTGGTGATTTGCTCAATTTCACGCGCATCGCCATTAGTTGTCAAAGTAAGACGCGAAATGGTTTTATCTTCGGTTGGCGCAACCGTCAACGTTTCAATGTTATAACCGCGTTGTGAAAACAACCCAACCACGCGCGACAATGCACCTGGTTCATTTTCCATTAAAACGGAAATAATATGACGCATTATGTTCTCTCCGTTTTGCTTAGCCACATATCTTGCATAGAGCCATTAGGCGCTATCAACATGGGATAAACATGCTCATGTCTATCGACATAAATATCTAAAAACACCAATCGATCTTTCATCGCCATCGCTTCGCGAATCGCAGGTTCAAGGTCAGCAAACTTCTCTACCTTAATGCCCACATGCCCATACGCTTCCGCCAACTTAATAAAGTCAGGTAATGAGTTTTCATAAACGCTTTGCGCATAACGGCTTTCGTACTGCATGTCTTGCCACTGCTTAACCATGCCCAAATAGCCGTTATTTAAGTTAAGGATTTTGACTGGTAAATTGTATTGGGTACAGGTTGAAAGCTCCTGAATATTCATCTGAATACTGCCTTCGCCCGTGATGGTACAAACGTCTGCATCGGGAAAAGCCAGCTTAACGCCCATTGCTGCAGGCAAACCAAAGCCCATAGTGCCTAAGCCACCGGAATTAATCCAACGGCGCGGCTTATTAAAGCGATAGTATTGCGCGGCAAACATCTGATGCTGACCAACGTCCGAACAAACGTAGGCTTCACCGTTGGTTACTTTATGCAGAATATCAATTACTTGTTGTGGTTTAATTTTGCCAGAATCTAATTCATAGCGTGGTTTAACCCATAAACCATGCGCATCGCGCCAGCGGTTAATCTGATCCCACCAAGCATTGATTGCTTGTTCATCCTGAGCAAATTCTTTTTTCTCTTTTGCTTCATCAAACTGCGCAATCATTTCCTCCAAAACAGCAAGAACTGGCCCAACAATCGGCACATCAGCAGTAATGGTTTTCGAAATAGAAGCAGGGTCGATATCCACATGAATAATTTTTGCGTGAGGACAGAATTTGCTCGGTGTATTGGTCACGCGGTCGTCAAAACGAGCGCCCAACGCCAAAATCACATCAGCATGGTGCATAGTCATGTTGGCTTCGTAATGCCCGTGCATACCCAACATACCAATATACTGTTTATCACTACCCGGAAACGCGCCCAAGCCCATTAAAGTATTGGTCACTGGCGCGTTTAAGCGTCGTGCAAACGCGGTAAGTTGCTCAGAAGCATCGCCTTGCACCACGCCACCGCCTGCATAGATAACCGGTTTCTTCGCTTCAAATAATAACTGAATGGCTTTTTTAATTTGCCCAGAATGCCCACGCGCCGCAGGCGTATAAGAGCGCAACTTCACTTCGGCTGGATAGCTATAAGGGAATTTAGCATTGGGCTGAGTAATGTCTTTCGGCAAATCAACAACCACAGGGCCAGGACGACCACTTTTGGCTAAATAAAATGCCTTTTTCAAAGTAACAGGAATATCTTCTGCGCGCTTGACCTGAAAGCTATGTTTTACAATCGGACGCGAAATACCAATCATATCGGTTTCTTGGAATGCATCTTCACCAATTAGATGGCTCGCCACTTGCCCTGACAAAACCACCATCGGAATGGAGTCCATGTATGCTGTAGCGATCCCAGTGACCGCATTAGTTGCGCCAGGTCCAGAAGTAACCAAGACCACGCCGACATTACCCGTTGCGCGTGCGTACGCATCTGCCGCATGAGCCGCTGCCTGCTCATGTCTCACTAAAATATGAGGAATATCACTGGTGCGCTCTAGTGCATCATAAATATGCAAAACCGCGCCGCCTGGATAACCAAAAATAAACTCTACGCCTTCATCTTTAAGGGCGCGTGCGATCATTTCGCCGCCCGATAACAACTCCACCGTTGCACCTCTATCAAATAGACCAAAATAAAGTCACTGCGCTTTCTGCGTTACCACTTAAACTGGGTAACAATGCGCCTTAATACGCACAGAAAACTAGAAACAATCGGCATTTATTTAATCTGCCAAGTAAAAATCGACAAATAAATAAAAGTGTGAAAGATTATATCACTAAAATGATTTTTTTCTGTGCAATTAGCGCTAGAATTAGCAATGAACTAAGGTTGATTGTTGGCATCTTATGCATTATTGTCAACCTATTGCTAAAAAGATGGATTCTTTCTCATTTAGTACCGATAACAAAATGTTTAAAACTAGAGCATAAAACATGAACAACATATACAAAACAACATTAAGTTTAGGTGCCGCCGCCCTACTACTTGCTGCTCAAGCTAGCTTCGCCAATGTCGTGTACAAATGGGTTGACGATAAAGGCCAGACACATTTTGGCCAACAACCATCTGAACAATATAAGAGCGAACGCGTACAAACCAACACTTCGCGCTCTTTTGGGCAAAATATGGATTATAGTGATGAAGCTTCAGAGCCTGCCGCTGCGGCCACCACAACGGATAGCGTAAACGAAACCGTCACCGAAGCGACAGAAGATGTAACCGAACAAGCAGCACGTGTTGAAAAAGATGCTTCTCTTTGCAAGAAAGCGCAAGAAAATAAAACGATGCTGTTACAGCATCCTATCATTCGCCGTAACGGTAAAGTAATGACGGTTGAAGAGAAAAATACCGAGCTGCAATATATCGAAGAAGTTATTCGCATTCATTGCTAGCAGCATAAACTTTTATGACAAGCAAAATTTTATCCACTTGAGCCAATATTTCAGGCTCCACTCATTAGGGCACCAGCCATAAAGCTCATAAAGAATAATATGAGGAGTAGAAATAAGAGCGAGCCATAAGGTGTCTTTGTTTTACTCCTAACCTCATCAGCAGAAAACGTAAAAAACAAAGCCAGTAAGGTTGCCGTCGCCGTAGTAAAGTAATCACTTACAAGTGACGCTCCCAGTGCAGAAATTACAAATACTATACAGCACAGCCAACGCGCAATATTCCAAACCATTGCAATTTAGCTCAATTCATATAATTTTAAAAAAATACCCAGCTCAAGGCTGGGTATCTCAACTCGATAGACGGGGATTATTTACCCATCGCACGTAAGTTGTTTGGCGAGTAATAGTCTGCGCCCCTTGGTTTTTCCATGAAGTTCATCGGAGCTGTTTCGTTAACCAAACGGTTAGCAACATAAGCACCTGATTGCAAATCATGATATACCTGTGCACGTGCAACAAAACCTTCAACCGCATAGTCATATACAGTATTCAGGATACCTACACGCCACAATTCACCACGACCATCATAGCTTTCTGTCAATACAATGTGCCAGCTATCTTCGTCAATGTAGAAACGACGTTTCGCATATACGTGACGCGCACCCTGTTTCAACTCAGCTTCAACCACCCATACGCGGTGTAACTCATAGCGCATGAACTCTGGGTTAACGTGGCCTTTAGTCAACAATTTGGTGTATTTAATTTTAGGATCGTCGAACTTATAGCTGTGATAAGGAATATAAACTTCTTTTTTACCTACCAATTTCCAATCATAACGATCAAGCGCACCGTTGAAACCCAATGAGTCATCAACTGTTACCAATCCTCCTGGGCCATCTGGCGTATCATAACCTACAGTTGGAGCACGGCGCACGCGACGTGAACCAGGGATATAAACCCATGCCATACGTTCGTTTTTCGCTTGGTCCAATGCTTCGTGAACAACGGTCATTTGGCCTTTTTGACGGTCAGGCTTATCAATCGAAACGTGCACATAAGCAGCGTTTGTACTGATTGCATCATCTACTTTACCCACAGGGTTGCTATCGTAAGCAAATGGGAACTCACCCACGAATGTTTGACGACGCAAGTCATGGCTACCGTTATGGTGAACTGCCACGTCATCAATCGTACCCGTTAACACAGGCGTTGGGTGGATAATACGACCGTTCCAAATCGCTTCTGGGCCATTGGCTGGGAATGGGAATGGCGCGCCACCCGTATAGTTTTGCAAACCATCATTACCGTTTACTAACTCTGTATGAGTTGCGTTCCAAGCTGTTCTTTCTTCAATCAACTTGCTGTAACGACCGCTACGGTGCGTAGGGTAAACATTGATAGCGAACGTGTCAGGGTATTTTTTGAAAAGCGCTTTTTGCCCTTCGCTCAACTTAGCTGCATATTTATCAACATTATCTGCTTTAATCACAAACAATGGTTTTTCAGCAGCATAAGGATCAGGGTAAACATCACCGCTACCAGAGTATTTCAAGCCTGCTGGCAATCCGCGCATATCACCTGTCCACGCTGGAATACTGCCATCGGCATTACCTTTAACTTCTGCACCCATTGGGGTGAATTCATCACCACCTAATTTAGCAGCTTGCTCCTCAGATACTTTTGCCAAAGCAAGACCACTCACCATTGAGCAGCTTAGCAAGGCTGAGGCGACAACCATCTTATAATTCATATCGGTCTCCACAGTGTTTATAAATCTTTAGTTTCTGGAGACGATTAATCCCCAAGCAAAGCGCGAACATGATAGCGGTATATCTTTTAAACGCCAAGTAAATACAGCAACTTTCTTAGTCTTTTCTCCTCAAATTAAGTTCATAAAATAGCGCCGCCAATAAGTTAATTCCGCAAGTCTCTGTTTTTTCGATATACTAACGCAGCAATCAATTTTTAATGATAAATCATGAACCCAAGTCTTTATTATCAATCCGCACAAAGAACCTTGGATACCGAGGCTGCTGCGATTCTTTCTCTTAAAGCGCGTATCGATGAACAATTTGATCGCGCCTGCGAATTAGTTTTGGCTTGTAAAGGGCGCGTTATTGTCACAGGCATGGGAAAATCAGGGCATATCGGCACCAAGATTGCCGCAACCTTAGCTAGTACAGGCACGCCAGCTTTCTTTGTTCACCCTGCCGAAGCCAGTCATGGCGACCTTGGCATGATTACGCCCGATGATGTTGTGCTCGCCCTATCGAACTCTGGCAGCACCTCGGAAATCTTGACCATTATTCCGCTGATCAAACGCAAAGGTGCAAAATTAATTAGCATTACTGGCAATAAACACTCTCCACTTGCACAAAGCTCAGAGGCGCATTTAGACGGTAGCGTTGAAAAAGAAGCTTGTCCGCATGGCTTAGCGCCAACGTCCAGCACCACCGTTTCACTGGTATTAGGCGATGCTTTGGCGATTGCGTTACTGGAAGCCAAAGGCTTTTCCGCAGAAGACTTTGCTTTTTCACATCCTGGCGGCGCATTGGGTCGTAAACTACTGTTGAAAGTAGCGGATATTATGAGCAAGGGCGAGGAAACCCCGATTGTTTCTAACCAAGTGTTAATTAAAGATGCCTTAATGGAAATTACCAGCAAGGGCTTGGGCATGACGACAATTGTGGACGATAACGGGCAACTGCAAGGTGTATTTACCGATGGCGATTTACGGCGCTATCTCGACCATGCTAACGATATTAAAACCACACCTGTAGCGCAAATCATGTCTCGCAACCCCAAAACTATTTCGGCTGACATTCTTGCGGCTGAGGCGCTGAATATCATGGAAAAAAATCGGATTACCGCATTAATTGTCGCCGATACCCATCAGCGACCAATTGGCGTTTTGCATATGCATCATATTCTCAAGGCGGGCGTCGCATGATAACTCAAACTTTACTGGCAAAAGCGGCAAATATTCGTCTATTGGTTATGGATGTCGATGGCGTTTTAACTGATGGGCGCTTGTATTTTGGCAATCAAAGCGAAGAACTTAAAGCTTTTAATATTCGCGATGGCTTAGGTATAAAATGGCTGCAAAATGCAGGTATCGCCACCGCAATCATCACGGGTAGAACGTCGCAGCTAGTCCTCAATCGTGCGCAAAACCTTGGCATACCGCACGTAATACAGGGGCGCGAGGACAAACGCATCGCCTTGGTTGAAATGTGCAAAACATTAAATATCGAGCTTGGACAGGTTGCCTATATTGGCGACGACGTGCAAGATCTAAGCGCCATCACCAGCGCAGGGCTTGGCTGTACCGTTGCCAATGGTGACCCGCTAGTCAAAAAACATGCCGATTGGCAAAGCGACTTTAATGGTGGCGCGGGCGCAGTCAGACAACTTGCCGAATTTATTTTGACTGCTCAAAACAAGCTTGATGCCCTTTATCAACAGTATCTGGTATGACACGCCAACTGCTTTTTTTACTCTGTGTAATCACGCTTGCTGTTCTTGCATGGCATCAAGGCTATTTCCAACCCATTACTTCGTCTATACAGACCATTGATGATGCAACTAACGATGAGAAAAAACTGATTGCCTCCATCGTTAATCTTAAACGACAGCAGTTCGATGAGCACGGACAACCCGAAAGCTTGGTAACCACCGTCTTAGCAACACAATACAATGATCAAGATCATCTACTTTTTGCCAAGCAGCCCTCTTTTGCTTTTGGCAAAGATAAGCAAAAATGGCACGGACAGTCTGCTACCGCCATGATTGATACACAAGCAGAAACCAGTGCCTTACAAGGTAATGTGATTTTTTATCATGACACTAACAATACGCGAGTACACACCAACCATCTCACGATTAATAACAACCAAAAAACCGCTTTTACCGATGATTCTGTTGAGTTACAAAATGAACAAAATAAAACCACCGCAAAAGGTATGTCCGTTGACTTACAAAAACAAACCATCGTTCTTAAACAAAATGTTCATAGCACTTTCAAGCTTGGTGCTAATACTCGCGAATAGCAGCTACGCTCTGAACAATGATAAAGATCAGGTCACCGAAATTTTTGCCGACTCTGCTTCGCATAATAATTTAACAGGACAATCTGTTTATTCTGGCAATGTAGTCATTCAACAAGGCAGCATTTTGCTTGAGGCGCACGAAGTGGCTCTCAATCGCGAACTTGCCTCAATCAATGCCAAAGGCTCTCCCGCTCACTTTCAGCAAACTATTGAGCAAGATAAGTCGCCTGTGAAAGCAAGCGCTAACAATATTGTTTATATGCAAAAAAACGGACAAATTGAATTGCTAGGCAACGCCAACATCCATCACGGCGATGCTCGCATCAGTGGCGAACGCATTGTGTATAACGTTAATTCACAAACACTGGATGCAACCAACTCAAGCGCATCTCCGACTGAAAAACCCAGTCGTGTACACGTTATCCTTCCGCCACAAAATAGCTTGGATGAGGCCAAACCGTAATGAGCATATTGAAAGCTAGCAATTTGGCCAAAAGTTATAAAAAACGCCAAGTCGTTAAAGATGTTTCGCTTGAAATACACAGCGGCCAAATTGTTGGCTTACTCGGCCCTAATGGCGCAGGTAAAACCACCTGTTTTTATATGATTGTTGGTATTGTGCCGGCTGACCGCGGCAAAATCAGCATTGACGATCAAGATATAACCTCACTCGCCATTCATGGCAGAGCACGTAAAGGCATCGGTTATCTGCCGCAGGAAGCCTCGATATTTCGCAAGTTATCGGTGGAAGACAATATCCTTGCTATGTTAGAAACAACCGCGCTCAATCGCGCACAGCGCCAGGCCCGACTAGAAGAACTATTGCAAGAATTCAATATCACCCACATCCGCAAGAGCTTAGGCATGGCGCTCTCTGGCGGGGAACGTCGCCGTGTAGAAATCGCTCGTGCGCTATCGGTTGATCCTGCGTTCATCTTACTCGATGAACCGTTTGCTGGCGTTGACCCCATTTCGATCGGCGATATTAAAGCCATTATTCTGCACTTACAGAGCAAAAATATCGGTGTATTAATTACCGACCACAATGTTAGAGAAACCCTCGATATTTGCGAACGCGCTTATATTGTAGGGGAAGGTCATATTATTGCTGAAGGTGACGCAGAAACCGTGCTTAACAATCAAAAAGTTAAGGATATTTACCTAGGCAGCCAATTCAGACTGTAGCTCTACATGCAATAAATTTGCCAAGATTGTTGCTGCAAACTGCTAAGCTCGCTAGACTGAGAGCAACAACCGTCGTAGCTCAGTGTAGATTTATCCTTTATGAAGCAGACATTACAGCTAAAACAAGGATTGCAACTAGCATTAACCCCGCAATTGCAGCAGGCAATTCGTCTGATGCAACTTTCTAGCACCGAACTAGAGCAAGAAATACAACAAATGCTCGATAGCAATCCTTTGTTAGAGAGCGGCGACAGCTACGAAAGCGAAGATACGCCCGAATCTCACGAGCATGAAAGCGCACAAGATGAGTGGTCAGATGACATCCCCGAGGAGCTTAGTTTAGACACGCAATGGGATGAGCTTTATGCTGATCGCGACATCCATGAGGAAAGCGTAGCCACTAAGCAAAGTGATCTGAGCAATAGCCAACAAGATTTTTATCCTGACACAAGCAGCGAAACCTTGCACGAATCGTTGCTATGGCAAGTCACCATGGCCAAGCTAGTTGATCAAGATCGTGCAATTGCCCTGACCATTATTGACAGCCTTGCAGCCACGGGACTATTAAGCATTTCTGCCCAAGCGTTGTTTGAATCTATCGCCGATGAGCTAGAAATCGACTTTGCCGATTTTGAAGCAGTGCGCGGTTTGATTAAAAGCTTTGAGCCACAAGGCTGTGCTTGCGAAAACTTGGTGGAGTTTTTGAATTATCGGCTCGATACCCTACCCAAACAAACACCGTCCCGCAAAGAAGCTAAGCAGCTTGTCAATCGGCATCTAGACGCCCTAGCCATTCATGACTATGCGCAACTAAAAAGACGAACGGGCTTAAGCCCCGAAGCCATTAAAAGCGCGCTTGAATTAATACAGCGGTTGTCAAACTTACCCAGTGAAGAGTTTGTTGACACCAACATCGAATATATCAAACCCGATGTTTACGTCACCAAACGTGGACCAATATGGCAAGCGCAACTGAGTAGCAATAGCGCAATCAAATTACGCATCAACACTGATTATGCAGAATTAATCAATCGCGCTAAAAACACCCAAGACCAGACCTATATTCGTGACAATCTGAATGAAGCCAAGTGGTTTATTAAAAGCCTAGAAAGCCGTAATGATACTCTGTTAAAAGTTGCGCAAACCATTGTTGAGCAACAACATGGTTTTTTTGACTATGGCGAACAAGCAATGAAACCCTTGATTCTGCAAGATGTCGCACAAGCAATCGACATGCACGAATCAACGGTATCTCGCATCACCACGCGTAAATACATGCAAACGCCAATGGGCGTATTTGAATTAAAATATTTTTTCTCTAGCCATGTAAGCACGGATACAGGCGGCGAATGCTCGTCAATTGCTATACGATCCATGATTAAAAAGCTGGTCGATGAAGAAGACACCAAGAAACCGCTAAGTGATAGCAAGCTTGCCTCGCTATTAGAAGAGCAAGGCATTAATATCGCGCGGAGAACCATTGCAAAATACCGTGAACAATTGCAAATCCCGCCGTCTAATGAAAGGAAAAGACTTTAAGTTTTTTTGAGATAAGTTAATGACAAGTGTGTTTTTTCATGCCTTAATAAGTCAAAGAATTTATATAAAGGCTTTTACTCGACTAACAACAATAAGTAAGTACTAACCTCCAAGGAGAAATCTATGCAAATCAATGTTAATGGTCGCCACATCGAAGTTACCAGCGCATTAAACGATTATGTAACCAGCAAAATGCAGCGCTTAGAGCGTCATTTTGATAATATCACCACCATGCAAGTTACCCTAACCGTGGAGAAGCAACGCCAAATTGCAGACGCTAGTCTCCATATCGCGGGCGCTGAATTATTTGCGGAAGCAGAGTCGGCCGATATGTATGCATCAATTGACGCTTTAATTGACAAGCTCGACAAACAAATCCTTAAACACAAAGGCAAACAAGAAGCACGACGCCAAGTGAATGTGTAAAATATAAGGTCGCGCAAGCGACCTTTTTTACCATGAAACTTTGCAATAAAAAGGTAACACTATGAAGTTGATCATTATCAGTGGTCGCTCAGGATCAGGCAAAAGTACAGCGCTGAATGTATTAGAGGATTCCGGTTATTACGCTATCGACAATTTGCCCGCTGGCCTTCTTCCCGCGCTCGTCGAACAATCTAACCCCGATGACAAGCTTGCGGTTTGCATTGATGCACGCAATCATACTAAAGACATCGCAAGTTTTGTCAGCATCATTGAATCCTTGCCGAGCAGTGTCGAAAAGCAGCTTATTTACTTAGATGCACAAGGTCCTGTATTAATTAAACGCTTTAGTGAAACGCGTAGAAAGCACCCATTAAGTAACGAGCAAACCTCACTCAAGCAAGCAATCAGTATTGAGAAAAACATTCTTGACCCGATTGCATCCATTGCAAACTTGCACATCGATACCAGCCAAATGAATGTGCATACCCTACGCAGCACGATTAAAAAGCGTATTGCGCTGCCCGAAAACGGCGCGATGTCGATTCTATTTACTTCGTTTGGCTTTAAAACTGGCATTCCTGTTGATGCCGATATTGTTTACGATGTTCGCTGCTTGCCTAATCCCTACTGGGAACCAACACTACGTCATCTAACTGGCCAAGACAGCGCCGTGCAGGCTTTCTTTGCGCAACAAGACGACGTGAATAAAATGTTTAACGACATCAAACAGTACTTGGAATATTGGCTACCCAAGTTTAATGACAACAACCGCAGCTATGTCACTATCTCAATTGGCTGTACGGGTGGTATGCATCGCTCGGTTTATATTGCAGAGCAGTTGAAAAATCATTTTGCACAAAACTATAGCAATGTATTAATCCATCACCGCGATTTAATTCATTAACCGCTACCACACCCATCTAACCAACACGACCGATAATGAAAAACAACAAAATAGACGATGAAGATATTGAATACATCAGCAAATCCGAGCAGAAGCGATGGGCGGAGGAGTTACAGGCAATCGGTGTTGAACTCATTGATTTACCGGAAAATTTATTTAGCCAACTTGAATTACCTGCTAGTTTAGAAAAGGCCATTACCGACACACGTAAAATACAAAACTTTAGCGCGCGCAGAAGGCAGTATCAATTAATTGGCAAAATCATGCGTAAAATTGATGACGTTGAACCGATTAAGAAAGTCCTAGCGCAATGGAAAGAAGGCAACAAAATTCAAAATCAAAAACATACCCGCTATGAAAAGCATCGCGAACAGCTACTGAATGGCGATCAAAGTGTTCTGCACATTTACTTAGAAAAACAAGCATGCGACGAAAAAAAATTAAGCGAGTTAATTAATCAGGCAAAAAATGAAGTTGAGCAGAATAACAAAGGCAAGGCTTTTAAATCGTTGTTTAAGTATTTACGAGAAATAGATAATTAACTCCATAAAAAAAGGTGCTTTCGCACCTTTTTTTATTCTTCATCAACCGCTACAGCATCAGCTGGACGATCAACAAGCTCTACGTAAGCCATTGGCGCATTATCGCCAGCACGAAAGCCTGCTTTAAGGATGCGCAAATAACCGCCTGGGCGTTGTTGATAGCGGGGACCTAGTTCGTTAAATAACTTGCCAACCGCTTCTTTGCTGCGAAGACGGTCAAAAGCCAAACGACGATTAGCAACCGAATCAACTTTTGCTAACGTAATCAAAGGCTCTGCATAACGGCGAAGTTCTTTCGCTTTAGGCAAAGTTGTTTTGATTAATTCATGTTCAACCAATGAATTAACCATATTTTTGAACATAGCAGCACGATGTGCTGAAGTTCTGTTAAATTTACGGCCACTTTTACGATGACGCATGATGTGTTCCTACCTTTGCTTATGCTATCTCAGCATTGCTTAAATGAATGTGATGGTTGATTATCTGTGCAATACACGATCATCATTTTTTAGACTGCTAGGTGGCCAATTTTCTAGGCGCATACCTAGATGAAGACCTCTGCTTGCCAACACATCTTTTATTTCAGTTAATGATTTTTTACCTAAATTTGGTGTTTTAAGCAATTCAACTTCAGTGCGTTGTACCAAATCACCAATATAGTAAATGTTTTCAGCTTTCAAACAATTTGCTGAACGAACCGTTAACTCCAAATCGTCAACAGGACGCAACAACATTGGATCAACTTCTTCTTCAGGCTCTGCTTCAACTTTCTCAGCTTCGCTTTGCAAATCAACAAAGATAGCTAATTGTTGTTGTAAGATTGTAGCTGCACGACGAATAGCTTCTTCTGGATCAAGCGTACCGTTAGTTTCAAGATCAAGTACTAACTTATCTAAGTCAGTACGTTGTTCAACACGTGCACTCTCAACATTGTATGCAACACGCAATACAGGACTGAAAGAAGCGTCTAACTGTAAGCGACCGATAGGACGTGTTTCATCCTCTTCACTTAAGCGAGATTCAGCTGTTGAATAACCACGACCTCTTGCCACGGTTAAGTTCATTTTAATTTCAGTACCTTCGCCCAAAGTAGCAATAACGTGCTCTGGGTTTTTAATTTCTACATCATGCTCAGCTTGAATGTCACCAGCTGTTAATACGCCTGGACCTTTTTTATGCAAAGAAAGTTCAGCATTGTCACGACCTTGCATAACAATGGCAACGCCTTTCAAGTTAAGCAAAATATCAAGGACGTCTTCACGAACGCCTTCGATATTGCTGTACTCATGTTGCACACCATCAATTTCAACTTCGGTGATTGCACAACCTGGCATAGAAGATAAAAGGATACGACGTAGCGCATTACCTAGAGTGTGGCCGAAACCACGCTCTAAAGGTTCCAGAACAACTTTGGCATGTGTAGAAGCTATTTCTTCAACATGAATGACTTTTGGCGTTAAGAATTCATTTACGCTAATGCCCATAGTTCTACTACCCCTGTTAATAGACCAAAGATTACTTCGAGTACAATTCAACGATTAAGCTTTCGTTGATTTCAGCTGGCAAATCCTGACGTTCTGGAATGCGTTTAAATACACCTTCCAATTTTTCAGAATTCACATCAACCCAATCAACATCAGCACGCTGCGCAGCAATTTCTAAAGACTGCTTGATACGAAGTTGGTTTTTAGCTTTTTCACGAACCGAAACTACATCGCCTGCTTTCACTTGATAAGAAGCAATGTTCACAGCAGCGCCGTTCACTAAAATAGCTTTATGTGAAACAAGCTGACGTGCTTCTGCACGTGTTGCACCAAAACCCATTCGATAAACAACGTTATCCAAACGGCTTTCTAACAAGGTCAATAGGTTTTCACCAGTAGCGCCTTTTAAGCGAGCAGCTTCTTTATAGTAGTTACGGAATTGCTTTTCTAAAATGCCGTAAATACGACGAACTTTTTGTTTTTCGCGTAACTGAGTACCGTACTCAGAAAGACGACCACGACGTGCACCGTGCTGTCCTGGAGCGGTCTCAACTTTACACTTGCTATCTAAAGCGCGAATACCACTTTTAAGAAAAAGATCAGTACCTTCACGTCTCGATAACTTACAGGTAGGGCCGATATATCTTGCCATTTCAAATTCCTGCCTTTAAATTAAACACGACGTTTTTTAGCTGGACGACACCCATTGTGTGGGATTGGCGTAACGTCTTTGATGCTTGTAATTTTATAACCGCAGCCGTTCAATGCACGAACTGCAGATTCACGACCTGGACCAGGACCTTTAACTTCAACGTCAAGGTTTTTTAAACCGTATTCTTGCGCAGCAACACCCGCTCTTTCTGCAGCAACCTGCGCAGCAAAAGGTGTACTTTTACGTGAACCACGGAAACCAGAACCACCTGAAGTAGCCCAGCTTAAGGTATTACCCTGTCTGTCAGTAATTGTAATAATAGTGTTATTGAACGAAGCATGAATGTGAGCTACGCCATCAACAACACTCTTCTTGACCTTTTTACGGGGCTTTTGACTTGGCTTTGCCATAATATTTTCCCAACAAGAATAAGTTATTTACGAATTGCTTTACGCGGACCTTTACGGGTACGAGCGTTAGTTTTGGTGCGTTGACCACGAAGTGGTAAGTTTTTACGATGACGTAAACCACGATAGCAACCAAGATCTAGCAAGCGCTTAATGTTGATGTTCACTTCACGACGAAGATCGCCTTCAACGGTTAATTTACCGATCTCGGTACGAAGCTTATCTAAAACTTCTTCAGAAAGATCGGCAATTTTATCATCTTCTTTGATACCAACAGCTGCACATAATTGTTTTGCAGTTGTACGACCAACACCATAGATATATGTCAGCGATATCACAGCATGTTTATTGTCTGGTATGTTGACACCGGCGATACGAGCCATTCAACTATCTCCAAGTTTATGTTGTTCGAAAGGCGCAGCAATATAGCGCCACATTATTAAAAAATCAACCTTTTTCGGCAAAATTAGCCTTGACGTTGTTTATGACGTGGTTCTGTTGAACAGATTACACGTACAACGCCTTTACGCTTAACAATTTTGCAGTCGCGGCAAATTTTCTTTATAGAAGCACGTACTTTCATTGTCTTACTCCAGAATGCGTTTACACGCTTTTCTATCTTTTACCATAGGATTGTAAATTTGCTTTTTGCATCAGACCTTGGTACTGATGTGAAAGCAAGTGAGATTGCACTTGTGCCATAAAATCCATTACTACGACAACAACAATCAAGAGCGAGGTTCCTCCTAAGTAAAAAGGAACATTCGCCATAACGATTAACGCCTGAGGTAACAGACACACAGCAGCCACATATGCGGCACCAAACAACGTTAAGCGCGTTAAGACTTTATCAATATAAGAAGCGGTGTGCTCACCTGGACGGATGCCCGGCAAGAAAGCTCCAGAACGCTTTAAGTTATCTGCAACTTCTTTAGGATTAAACATCAACGCCGTATAGAAGAAACAGAAGAAAACAATCAAAACTGTAAATAAAATAATATTCAATGGTTGACCAGGACCGATAATAAACGCCAAGTCTTGTAACCAACCCATACTATCCGACGATTGACCAAACCACTGCGCAATCGATGCTGGGAATAATAAAATACTTGAAGCAAAAATCGGCGGAATAACACCCGACATATTTATCTTCAATGGCAAGTGACTGGTTTGCCCTTGCATCATGTGGCGGCCTTGCTGTCTTCTCGCATAGTTAATAGTGATGCGACGCTGTGCACGCTCAACCTTAACTACTAACCAAGTAACAAAAACTGCAACAAACAACACCACAAGCAGAACAAGGAAATTCAACTCGCCTTGACGTGCCTGTTCAATGGACTGCACAACCGCAGAAGGCAAACCTGCAACAATACCCGCGAAGATCAACATGGAAATACCATTACCAATGCCGCGCTCAGTAATCTGCTCACCCAACCACATCATAAACATAGCGCCCGTTACCAACGAAATAACAGCCACCAAAATTGTATGGAAACCTGCATCAAAGAATAAGCCTTGTGATGCCATACCAACCGACATACCCGTCGCTTGGATTAATGCCAAGAAAAACGCACCATAACGAGTGTATTGGCTAATTTTACGACGACCTTGTTCTCCCTCTTTTTTCAACTGATCCAGTTGTGGGGTTACAGGCGTCAACAACTGCATAATAATTGCAGCAGAAATATAAGGCATTATCCCTAATGCCAAGATACTCATCCGCTCTAAAGCACCACCAGAAAACATATTGAACAACCCTAAAATTGTTCCTGAGTTCTGGTTAAACATAGCATCAAGCTGAACAGGGTTTACACCTGGTACAGGAATATGCGTACCTATTCTATAGACCAAGATAGCCAAAATCAGAAAACGAAGGCGAGTCCATAACTCGCCTAGTCCGGCACCACTTGTATTTACTGCCTGTGCTTTTGCCATGGTACTTTATTATTCCTCTACTTTCCCACCTGCAGCTTCAATCGCAGCTTTAGCACCTTTAGTTACTGCTAAACCTTGAATTGTAACCGCTTTTGTCAACTCACCTGACAAGAATACTTTAGCGCGTAAGATGCTACGATTTACGATGTTAGCATTTTTCAAAGCCTCCAAATCGATCACCGCTGCGTCAATCGCATTCAATTCAGACGTACGAACTTGAGCAGAAATACGAGAAATACGTGAGGTAAAACCATATTTAGGCAAGCGTTTTTGAAGTGGCATCTGACCGCCTTCAAAACCTGGACGCACTTTACCACCTGAACGTGAAGTCAAACCTTTGTGACCACGACCACAAGTTTTGCCCAATCCGCTACCAATACCGCGACCTACACGGCGAGGTGCAGTTTTATGCCCTTCAGCCGATTGCATTGTATTTAAACGCATTTTGTCTGACATGATTATGCCTCCACTCGAACTAGATAGTTCACTTTGTTGATCATGCCACGCACTGAAGGTGTATCTTCTACTTCAACAGTATGACCAATTCTACGAAGGCCCAAACCAATCACACACTGTTGATGGTTTTTCAAACGACCCGCAACACTTTTAACCAGTGTCACTCTGAGCGTACTTTTAGCACTCATGTTATCACCTAAATCTATTAAACTATTTCATCAACCGATTTGCCGCGTTTTGCAGCAATCTGCTCGGGTGAGCTAATACTCTTTAAACCGTTAATTGTAGCACGAACTACGTTTACTGGGTTAGTTGAACCGTAACACTTTGCCAAAACGTTGTGTACGCCAGCAACCTCAAGTACCGCACGCATCGCACCACCAGCAATTACACCAGTACCTTGTGATGCAGGCTGCATGTAAACTTTTGCCGCACCGTGACTTGCTTTGGTTGGGTACTGAATAGTACCGTTATCCAAATCAACGCTAATCATGCTGCGACGCGCAGCTTCCATCGCTTTTTGGATAGCCGCTGGAACTTCACGCGCTTTACCACGACCGAAACCAACTCGACCATTACCATCACCAACAACAGTCAAAGCTGTGAAACTGAAGATACGTCCGCCTTTTACAACTTTAGCAACGCGGTTTACTTGTACCAACTTTTCTTGCAAGCCTTCCAAGTTTTCTTCTTTCTTTTCATTAAATGCCATTGCTAACCACCTTAGAATTGCAAACCAGCTTCACGAGCTGTATCGGCCAACGCTTTGATACGACCGTGGAATTTAAAGCCACTACGATCAAAACTTACTTGTTCAACACCAACTTGCTTCGCACGCTCAGCAATTAATTGACCTACAGCTTTCGCTGCATCAATATTACTTGTAGCGCCTTCACGCAATGTTTTATCCAACGTTGACGCGCTTGCTAAAACTTTAGAACCGTCAGCTGAAAGTACTTGTGCATAAATATGCTGCGAAGTACGGTGTACAGACAAACGATTGCCACCCAATTCACGGATTTTTGCTCTTGCACGACGCGCTCTACGCAATCTAGCTAATTTTTTATCGCTCATACTTTAACCTTTACTTCTTCTTAGCTTCTTTACGACGAACATACTCTTCAACATAACGAACACCTTTACCTTTGTAAGGTTCTGGAGCACGGAATGCGCGAATTTCTGCTGCAACCTGACCAAGCACTTGTTTATCAATCCCTTTAAGGATGATATCGGTGTTAGAAGGAGTTTCAACTGTTACGCCAGCAGGCATGGTGTAATCTAATGGATGCGAAAAACCTAAAGAAAGGCTTAATACATCGCCAGCGGCTTTCGCACGATAACCCACACCAACCAATTGTAATTTTCTTTCGAAGCCTGTGCTTACACCAACAATCATGTTGTTGATTAAAGTACGGGTAGTACCTGCCATTGCCCAGTTATTAGTAACTGGTGCAACTTTTAACGTACTGTCTTCTTGATTTACAGCTACACCAGAGTGAACTGTTAAATTTAATGTTCCTTTACCGCCTTTAACAGTTAAATTTTGACCATCAACTGTTACTGTTACGCCAGCTGGGATGGTTACAGGACTCTTTGCAATACGAGACATAATAACTCCCTAAATTAGAACACGTTACAGATTATTTCGCCGCCGATGCCTTGAGCACGAGCTGCGCGATCAGTCATTAAACCTTTACTGGTTGAAATGATAGATACACCCAAACCACCACTTACTTTGCTTAAATCTTTAGCAGCTTTGTAAATGCGAAGGCTTGGACGGCTAACACGTTCAATTTTTTCAATAACAGGTTGACCATTAAAATACTTAAGTTCGATATTCAAAACTGATTTATTACCTTCAGCTTGTACATCGAAATTAGCAATATAACCTTCATCTAACAAAATCTTTGCAATCGCAGATTTCAAGGTAGATGCAGGTAGTGAAACTGACTTTTTCTCTGCCAATTGGCCATTACGAATGCGAGTCAGCATATCAGCAATAGGATCTTGCATACTCATTGTCTAACTCCTCAAATTACCAACTAGCTTTAACTAAACCAGGGATGTCGCCACGCATTGCGGACTCACGAATCTGGTTACGGCAAAGACCGAACTTTCTGTAAACACCGTGTGGGCGACCAGTTAATTCGCAACGACGTTGTTGGCGAATTGGACTGGCATCACGCGGCAGTTTCTGTAGCTGTACTTGTGCTTCCCATTTTTCTTCTTCAGATGAGTGCACACTATTAATTACAGCTTTCAGACTAGCTCGCTTCTCTGCATATTTTGCTGCCAATTTTGCGCGTTTAACATCGCGCATTTTCATTGATGTCTTTGCCATGCTTATACCTTAGCCTTTAAATGGGAAGTTGAAAGCACGTAATAAAGCGCGGCCTTCATCATCATTTCTAGCAGTAGTAGTAATCACGATGTCTAAACCACGTAATTTATCTACTTTATCAAAATCGATTTCTGGGAAGATAATTTGCTCGGTTACGCCCATTGCAAAGTTACCACGACCATCAAATGATTTTGAACTAATACCACGGAAGTCACGGATACGAGGAATTGAAATCGAAATCAAACGATCCAAGAACTCATACATACGATCAGAACGTAAAGTTACTTTACAACCAATCGGCCAACCTTCACGTACTTTAAATCCAGCAATTGATTTACGCGCTTTAGTAATCACGACCTTTTGGCCAGCGATAGCTTCTAAATCTTTTACCGCATTTTCAAGCGTTTTTTTATCGCCAATCGCTTCACCCACACCCATGTTTAAGGTGATTTTGGTGATACGTGGCACTTCCATTACGTTATCAAGCTTCAATTCTTCTTTAAGCTTGGCAACGATTTCGTTGTTATACAATTCTTTTAAGCGAGTCGCCATGTCACAACCTTCTTCAATTAAGCGTCAACAAGCGCGTTGTTAGACTTAAAGAAACGAACTTTCTTTTCACCTTCAAAACGGAAGCCAACACGGTCAGCTTTTTGTGTTTGAGGATTAAAGATCGCTACATTAGAAGCATCAATTGCTGCTTCTTTTTCTACGATACCGCCTGCTTGACCAAGGTTTGGATTGCCGCGTTGGTGTTTTTTAACAACATTAACACCGGCTACGATGAGCTTGCCGTCAGAGCGAACTTTGACAACTTTGCCACGCTTACCTTTATCTTTTCCTGCGATAACAATTACTTCGTCTTCGCGTTTGATTTTCAACATATCAATACCCTCGGAATACGTTTAGAGCACTTCTGGCGCTAATGAAATAATTTTCATAAAACGCTCAGAACGCAATTCACGTGTTACAGGTCCAAAGATACGCGTGCCGATTGGCGCTAGCTGATTGTTTAGCAATACAGCTGCGTTATCATCAAACTTGATTAATGAACCATCTGCGCGACGCACACCTTTACGGGTACGCACAACAACAGCGTTCATTACTTGGCCTTTTTTAACTTTACCGCGTGGAATTGCTTCTTTGACGGTAACTTTAATTATATCACCAACGCTTGCGTAACGACGTTTTGAACCGCCTAATACTTTAACGCACATAACTTCGCGTGCACCGCTGTTATCTGCTACTTGTAAATACGTTTGTGTCTGAATCATTTTTTAGCCCCAAAGCTAATAATGCTATTTGTTAGATTTGCGCAGCGCGCTCATCAATACTCTGTAAAGTCCAAGTTTTTGTCTTAGACAATGGACGGCTTTCTGCAATAGTAACTAAGTCACCAATATTACACTCATTATTTTCATCATGAGCGTGCATTTTGGTTGAACGGGTTAAGTATTTACCGTACAGAGGGTGTTTTACACGACGCTCGATAAGAACGGTAATTGTCTTATCCATTTTATTGCTAGTTACACGACCGCTAGCAGTACGTACTTGCTTTTCGCTCATGATTAGTTACCTGCTTTCTTTTCAGCTATTACGGTTTTAACACGCGCAATAGCAACTTTGTTTTCTTTCAACAAGTGCGTTTGCCCCAGTTGCCCAGTTGCTTTTTGCATGCGTAATTTAAATTGCTCTTCGCGCAATTCGATCAATGCTTTATCAAGCTCTTGAGCTGATTTATTTTTCAGTTCTGTCACTTTCATTACATCACCGTCCGCTTAACAAAAGTTGTTGCTACTGGAATTTTTGCAGCAGCCAAGGCAAATGCTTCACGAGCTAATTCTTCAGAAACACCTTGTACTTCATACAAAACTTTACCTGGTTGGATTTGTGCTACCCAATATTCAACACTACCTTTACCTTTACCCATACGAACTTCTAAGGGTTTTTGTGTAATTGGTTTGTCTGGGAATACACGAATCCAAATTTTACCACCACGTTTAATATGTCTTGTCATCGCACGACGCGCTGACTCAATTTGACGAGCGGTAATACGTCCGCGACCGATAGCTTTTAAGCCATAATCGCCGAAGCTAATTGAATTTCCGCGCAGCGCTAAGCCACGGTTACGGCCTTTCATCTGCTTACGGAATTTTGTGCGTTTGGGCTGTAACATATTTCACACCTACTTCTTGGCTGCAACTTTCTTTGCAGTCGCGTCTTCGGCTACTTTTTTATTACCTAAAATTTCGCCCTTAAATATCCACACCTTTACACCTAAGATGCCGTATGTTGTACTAGCTTCGTATGTAGCATAGTCAATATCAGCACGCAAAGTATGCAATGGCACACGGCCTTCGCGATACCATTCTGTACGAGCGATTTCAGCACCACCTAAACGACCACTTACTTGGATCTTGATACCTTCAGCACCTTGACGCAATGCGTTTTGAACTGCACGCTTCATAGCACGACGGAACATGACACGACGCTCTAATTGTTGTGCAACGCTTTGTGCAACTAATTTCGCATCTAAGTCAGGCTTACGGATTTCTTCGATAGCAATATGAACAGGCACACCCATCATTTTGCTCAATTCAACGCGCAAGCTTTCAACGTCTTCGCCTTTTTTACCAATCACAACACCAGGACGTGCTGTGTGAATGGTAATGCGAGCTGTTTGAGCTGGACGCTCAATAACAACGCGGCTTACTGAGGCATTTTTTAATTTGTCTTCAATGTAGCGACGCACAGTAATGTCGGTAACTAGGTTTTTAGCAAACGATTTGCTATCTGCATACCAGACAGAGTTGTGGTCTTTAACGATGCCTAAGCGTATGCCGGCAGGATGTACTTTCTGACCCATAATAACTCCCCTAATTACTCGTCAGCAACTTTAACAGTGATATGACATGTGCGTTTGCTTATGCGATCCGCACGCCCTTTTGAACGAGGACGGATACGTTTCATAGTCAAACCTTCATCAACATAAATTGTTGATACACGTAGCTCATCAATGTCAGCGCCTTCGTTATGTTCAGCATTTGCAATAGCTGAATTCAGAACTTTTTTGATGATCGCAGCAGCTTCTTTTGGGCTGAATGTAAGAATATTCAAAGCCTCTTCAACACGCTTGCCACGAATCTGATCAGCTACTAGACGCGCTTTCTGTGCCGAGAAACCAGCACCTTTTAATTTTGCAGCGACTTCCATCTTTCAGACCTCTCAACAGCGGTTAACGCTTAGCTTTCTTATCTGCAACGTGACCTTTAAAGGTACGTGTCGCAGCGAATTCACCCAATTTATGCCCAACCATGTCTTCTGTAATAAATACAGGGACATGCTGGCGACCGTTATGTACAGCAATTGTCAACCCAACCATGTCAGGGAAAATTACTGAACGGCGCGACCAGGTTTTAATTGGACGCTTATCATTTGCTTGTACAGCAGTCTCAACCTTTTTTAGAAGGTGAAGATCTATAAATGGACCTTTTTTCAACGAACGTGGCACGTATTAACCCTCTTATTTCAATCCGCGACGACGTACGATTAAATGAGTCGTACGCTTATTTTTACGGGTTTTGTAACCTTTAGTCGGTGTACCCCATGGGCTCACTGGATGGCGTTTACCCGATGAACGACCTTCACCACCACCATGCGGGTGATCGACAGGGTTCATTGCAGCACCACGAACTGTAGGTCTAATACCTCTCCAACGAGTTGCACCAGCCTTACCTAATGAACGTAAGTTGTGCTCATGGTTAGAAACTTCGCCTAACGTCGCGCGACAATCTGCTAATACTTTACGCATTTCACCCGAACGTAAACGGATGGTTGCGTATTGTGCATCACGTGCAACTAACTGAACTGAAGCACCTGCTGAACGTGCTAATTGAGCACCTTTGCCTGGCTTAAGTTCAACACAGTGAATTGTGCTACCTACTGGAATATTGCGCAAAGGCAAGGTATTACCAGCTTTAATCGGCGCCGCTGCACCAGAAACCACTTGGTCATCTGCTGCTAGATTTTTTGGCGCAATAATGTAGCGACGCTCGCCATCTGCATACAACACAAGTGCAATATGCGCTGAACGGTTAGGGTCATATTCAATACGCTCAACTTTTCCTACGATGCCGTCTTTATCATTTCTTTTGAAATCGATAACACGGTAATGATGTTTATGACCACCACCTACGTGACGAGTAGTAATGCGTCCATTGTTGTTACGACCACCGCTTTTGCTTTTTTTCTCAAGCAATGCTTTGTGCGGCTCGCCTTTATGCAAACCAGGCGTAACAATCTTAACTACAAAACGACGACCTGGCGAAGTTGGTTTTGCTTTTACAATTGCCATATGACTTCCCCTTACTCAGCCGCTGCAAAGTCAACTTCTTGACCTTGAGCCAAACGAACATAAGCTTTTTTAGTCATTGGGCGACGTGACAAACCGTAACGGTTACGTTTCACTTTACCTTTTGACTTAATCACTTGTACTTTTTCAACTTTTACACTGAAAAGCTTTTCAACCGCTTTTTTGATTTCTAATTTAGTAGCATCAACAGCGACTTTAAGTACAATTTGGTTTGCCGTTTCATTTCTCATCACTGCTTTTTCAGAAATGTGAGGCCCAACTAAAACGGTGTAAATACGTTCTGCATTCATCCCAATAACTCCTCAAATTTCTTTACAGCATCTACAGTGATAATCACTTTTTCGAAGCCAACCAAACTCACTGGATCAACCGCTGCAACATCTAGAATATCAACATGAGGCAAGTTCCTTGCTGCCAAGAAAGTGTTCATGTCTAATTCATCAGTGATGATTAATGCTTTAGCTGCATTCAATGCATTCAATTCTTTTGCCAACAACTTAGTTTTTGGCTCTTCAACTTTGAAGCTTTCAACAACGATTAAACGCTCTTGACGCACCAATTCAGACAAGATTGAGCTAATTGCCGCACGATACATTTTGCGATTAACTTTTTGCTCAAAGTTTCTTGGCTTAGCGGCAAATGCAACGCCACCACCAATCCAAATTGGGCTACGGATACTACCCGCACGCGCACGACCACTGCCTTTTTGACGAAATGGTTTTTTACCACCACCGCTTACTTCAGCACGTGTTTTTTGCGCTTTACTTCCTTGACGACCAGCAGCCATATAAGCTGTAACAACCTGATGCACCAAGTCTTCATTATATTCACGGGCAAACGTCTTTTCTGAAACAGCAATATTGCCAGCAGACGCATTACCTGGAGTAACAATGCGTAAATCCATCATCATCCCCCTTATGCCTTAACTTTAGTAGCAGCGCGCACAATCACATCGCCACCTTTTGCACCAGGAACAGCACCTCTTACCAAAAGAAGGCCATTCTCGACATCGACGCGTACAACTTGCAGATTCTGCGTAGTTACCTTCTCATCGCCCATATGCCCAGCCATTTTTTTGCCTTTCCATACGCGACCAGGAGATTGACACTGACCTGTTGAACCAGGCGCACGGTGAGACAAAGAGTTACCGTGCGTTGCATCTTGCATAGCAAAATTCCAACGTTTCACAGTACCTTGAAAACCTTTACCTTTTGATTGACCAGTTACATCAACCAATTGACCTTCTTGGAACAAGTCCACAGCCAATTCTTGACCCACTGTATAATCTGCCGCTTCTGTGCGGAACTCCCACAGACCACGACCAGCAGCAACACCTGCTTTAGCAAAATGACCACTTTCAGATTTGCTCAAACGCGATGCTTTTTTAGCACCAGCCGTTACTTGCACTGACGAGTAACCATCTTTTTCATTTGTTTTGATTTGAGCAATACGATTTGACTCAACTTCGATAACCGTTACAGGAATGGAAACACCATCTTCTGTAAAGATTCGAGTCATGCCGCACTTGCGACCTACTAAGCCTATAGCCATTATTGACCTCTCGTGTACGGGGCTTCACCCTCTACGGCCGCTTCGCGTTACACCCGAGTTTAGACGGGAATAATTAAAAAGCTGCCTTATCCAAGACTAATTTGCACTTCTACACCTGCTGCCAAATCCAACTTCATTAACGCATCAACGGTTTTTTCAGTTGGCTCAACAATATCAAGCAGACGCTTATGGGTACGAATTTCATATTGATCACGCGCGTCTTTATTTACGTGCGGAGAAATAAGAACAGTAAAGCGCTCTTTTCTTGTTGGCAGCGGGATTGGTCCACGAACCTGCGCACCAGTTCTTTTTGCGGTTTCAACGATCTCTAATGCTGAAACATCAATTAAACGGTGATCAAAGGCTTTTAATCTAATTCTGATACGTTGACTTTGCATCTGACCTAATCTCCAAATTTACCCTTCTCACACATTACAGCGAAAAGGAGGCGGAATTTTAATTAGCGCGCAACATTCTGTCAAGCAATAATAATTAAAACTTACCACATATTAAAAACGCTTATTAAGCCCATCCTGTTAACAAGCATAAAAAAGGCCGAACCTAGGTTCGGCCATCTCATCAAGTCGTAATTACTCGATGATTTTTGCTACAACACCAGCACCAACGGTACGACCACCTTCACGAATAGCGAAACGTAAGCCGTCTTCCATCGCGATCGGGTGAATCAAAGTTGCTACTAATTGTACGTTATCGCCTGGCATAACCATTTCTACGCCTTCTGGCAACTCACATGCACCTGTCACGTCAGTTGTACGGAAGTAGAATTGTGGACGGTAGCCTTTGAAGAATGGAGTATGACGACCACCTTCTTCTTTGCTCAATACGTAAACTTCAGCTTCAAATTTGGTGTGTGGTTTAACTGAACCTGGTTTACACATTACTTGGCCACGCTCAACGTCTTCACGTTTGGTACCACGTAACAATGCACCGATGTTCTCACCTGCACGACCTTCGTCAAGCAATTTACGGAACATTTCAACACCTGTACAGGTTGTTGTTTGAGTAGGACGGATACCAACGATTTCAACGCTGTCACCTACTTTCAAAATACCACGCTCTACACGGCCAGTTACAACAGTACCACGACCAGCAATAGAGAATACGTCTTCAACAGGCATTAAGAAAGGCTTGTCGATTGCACGCTCTGGTTCTGGAATATAGGTATCCAATGCTTCAACCAATGCTTTAACCGCAGTTGTACCAAGACCATTTTCGTCTTGACCGTTCAATGCCATTAATGCTGAACCACAGATGATTGGTGTGTCGTCACCTGGGAAATCGTAAGTTGACAACAAGTCACGCAACTCCATTTCAACCAATTCTTTCATTTCTGCGTATTCGTCGCTATCTACGCCACCACAGTCTGCGGCAAGCAAGTCAGCTTTGTTCATGAATACAACGATGTATGGAACGCCAACTTGACGCGACAACAAGATGTGCTCACGTGTTTGCGGCATTGGGCCATCAGTTGCACCACATACTAAAATAGCGCCGTCCATCTGTGCAGCACCAGTGATCATGTTTTTAACATAGTCAGCGTGGCCTGGGCAGTCTACGTGTGCGTAGTGACGTGCAGGTGATTCATATTCAACGTGTGAAGTTGCGATGGTGATACCACGCGCTTTTTCTTCTGGCGCGTTGTCGATACCGTCATAACCTAATGCTTGACCGCCGAATGCATCAGCACATACGCGTGTTAATGCAGCTGTCAAAGTTGTTTTACCGTGGTCAACGTGACCGATTGTGCCTACGTTAACGTGCGGTTTGCTACGTTCAAATTGTGATTTTGCCACTTTAATATCCCCTTTAAAAAGTTGATTTAGTTGTTAATTAAGCGTTTTTAGAAATAATTTCTTGTGCCACATTATTTGGAGCTTCGGCATACTTCAAAAACTCCATCGTATATGTTGCACGACCCTGTGTTGCAGAACGCAAGTCAGTCGCATAGCCGAACATTTCTGCTAGTGGCACTTCCGCATTCACAACTTTACCGGAAACATTTTCGTCCATACCAGTGATCAAACCACGTCTGCGGTTTAAGTCACCAACAACGTCACCCATGTTTTCTTCCGGAGTGATCACTTCAACCTTCATAATTGGTTCAAGTAATTTTGCACCGCCTTCAGATGACAATTTTTTTGTCGCCATCGAAGCCGCAATTTTAAACGCCATTTCGTTGGAGTCAACATCATGGTACGAACCATCAAAAATAGTTGCTTTCAAGCCGAGCAATGGATAGCCGGCCAAAACACCATTCTTCATTTGTTCTTCAATACCTTTCTGTGCTGCTGGAATGTATTCTTTTGGAACCACACCACCAACAATTTCGTTTACGAACTCCAGTTTATCAGAGTTTTCATCTTCTGCTGGTTCGAAACGAATCCAAACGTGACCGTATTGTCCACGACCACCTGACTGACGTACAAATTTACCTTCGATTTCAGCAACACGAGTAATTTTTTCACGGTATGCCACTTGTGGCTTACCAATGTTTGCTTCAACCTTAAACTCACGACGCATACGGTCAACAATGATATCAAGGTGTAATTCACCCATACCAGAGATGATCGTTTGACCAGTTTCTTCATCTGTTTTAACACGGAACGAAGGATCTTCTTGCGCCAAGCGACTCAAAGCAATACCCATTTTTTCTTGGTCTGGCTTTGATTTAGGCTCAACTGCTACAGAGATTACAGGCTCTGGGAAATCCATTTTTTCCAAGATAATCTTACGTGATTCGTCACACAAAGTGTCACCTGTGGTGGTATCCTTCAAACCAATTGCAGCAGCGATATCACCCGCCAATACTTCTTTGATTTCTTGACGATCGTTAGCATGCATTTGCACCATACGACCAACACGTTCACGCTTACCTTTCACCGAGTTATACACAGCAGTACCACTTTCTAGCGTACCCGAATACACACGGAAGAACGTCAACGTACCAACAAATGGGTCAGTTGCAATTTTAAACGCCAAGGCAGCAAATGGTTCGTCGTCAGATGAAACCGCTTTAACTACTGTTTCAGCCGCGTCGTCCAAAGTACCTTCGATGTCTTTTACTTCGGTTGGCGACGGTAAATATTCAACTACCGCATCCAAAACCGCTTGAACACCTTTGTTTTTGAAAGCTGAGCCAGTGAACATCGGCACGATTTCGCTCGCTAATGTACGCGCACGAATACCTGCCTTGATCTCCTCTTCGGTTAACTCACCGCCTTCAAGGTATTTTTCCATCAATTCGTCGTTAGCTGCAGCTGCCTCTTCCACCAAATACTCACGCATTTCTTGGCACTGCTCTAACATATCAGCTGGCACGTCTTCATAGGTAAATGTCATACCTTGATCCGCTTCATTCCAGATGATGGCTTTCATTTTCACAAGATCGACAACACCCTTAAAAGTATCTTCCGAACCAATTGCTGCTTGCATTGGCACTGGAACTGCGTTCAGACGTGAGCGAACTTGGTCAACCACACGCTCAAAGCTTGCGCCGGTACGGTCCATCTTGTTAACAAAAATAATACGCGGAACTTCGTATTTGTTGGCTTGTCTCCAAACGGTTTCAGTTTGTGGCTGAACACCAGAAGACGCACACAATACAACCACCGCACCGTCAAGTACACGCAATGAACGTTCAACTTCGATAGTGAAGTCAACGTGACCGGGCGTGTCAATAACGTTAATACGGTGTTCTTTAAACTGACGTTGCATACCGCTCCAGAAAGCGGTTACAGCTGCAGACGTAATGGTGATACCACGCTCTTGCTCTTGCGCCATCCAGTCGGTTGTCGCAGAACCATCGTGTGTTTCACCGAGTTTGTGTGATAAACCAGTATAAAATAAAATACGCTCTGAGGTAGTAGTTTTACCTGCATCAACGTGTGCACAGATACCGATGTTACGGTATCTTTCAATAGGAGTTTGACGTGCCACTTAATTTTCCCCCAGGCTCTTAAAAACGGAAATGTGAGAAAGCTTTATTAGCTTCAGCCATACGATGCACGTCTTCACGTTTCTTAACCGCATTACCTTTGCCTTGTGCCGCATCTAAAATCTCACCAGCTAAGCGCTGACGCATAGACTTCTCACCGCGCTTTCTTGCGTACTCAGCCAACCAACGCATTGAAAGCGCTTGGCGACGTGAAGGGCGAACCTCTACAGGCACTTGATACGTTGCACCACCAACACGGCGAGCTTTAACCTCAACCATTGGCGCAATGTTCTCTAACGCTTCAGTGAAAATTTCCAACGCATCTTTGCCTGGATTTTTTTCTGCAACCACATCTAACGCACCATAAACAATGCGTTCAGCAACGGCTTTTTTACCACTTTCCATTACGTGGTTCATAAATTTTGCCAAAGTAACACTGTTAAACTTTGGATCTGGCAAAATCTCTCGTTTTGCGACGACTCTTCTTCTAGGCATTTCTTTTACCTTTTTACTTCAGGCTCGCCCAAGACAAACGCTTGGCCTTACTATCGTATTGAACCTAATAATCTTTTATTGACTAAAATCCAACCGCATTAAGCTTTTGGTTTTTTAGCACCGTATTTCGAACGACCTTGACGACGTTTAGCAACACCTTGAGTATCCAAGGTACCGCGCACGGTATGATAACGAACACCTGGCAAGTCTTTTACACGACCGCCACGGATCAAAATCACGCTATGCTCTTGCAAGTTGTGCCCTTCACCACCGATATATGAAGAAACTTCATAACCGCTAGTCAAGCGAACACGACAAACCTTACGCAATGCTGAGTTAGGCTTTTTAGGTGTTGTGGTATATACACGAGTACATACACCGCGACGTTGAGGACAATTCTCCAACGCTGGAACACCGCTTTTTGCAAGCTTACGTTTTCTAGGCTTACGAACCAACTGGTTGATCGTTGCCATCTATTTACTCCACATTTCTACACCGCTTTCGCGGCAAACAAACAATAATGGTTGCCCATTATTCACTAAAAAAGGAGGCAGGATTTTATAGATACCACCCCCCATAGTCAAGCAGTGCAGCTTAAATTCTGCTCAACTGCTTATTCTTTATCGGCAAATGCTTCCGCCAATGCTGCTTCAACATCAAGAGCTGTTACAGCATTACCGCCCTCACTTGCTTTCATACGTTTTGCTTTACGCTCATTATGGTATGCCAAACCTGTACCTGCAGGAATCAAGCGACCCACCACAACGTTCTCTTTCAAGCCACGCAAGTAATCGCGCTTGCCGGTAACTGCAGCTTCTGTCAATACACGCGTTGTCTCTTGGAACGACGCTGCTGAAATAAAGCTTTCGGTTGCCAATGACGCTTTAGTAATACCTAGCAATACACGTTCGTATTGCGCAGGAATTTTACCGCTCGCGACCAATTTGTCATTTGCTTCCAGTACTTCGTTGATATCAAGCTGTTCGCCCGTGATAAAATCGCTATCACCTGTTTGGGTAATTTCGATTTTACGCAGCATCTGGCGAATAATCACTTCAATGTGCTTATCATTGATTTTAACACCTTGCAAACGGTAAACATCTTGAACTTCGTTAACAATATAGTTAGTTAACGCATCAACACCTTTCAAGCGTAAAATATCGTGCGGGCTTAATGGCCCCTCTGAAATCATCTCGCCTTTTTCGATGTTTTCACCCTCAAACACCGACAAGCTACGCCATTTTGGAATTAACAACTCATACTGTTCATCTTGCGCACCGATATTGCTTTCTGGTGGAATGATGATCAAGCGACGCTTACCTTTGGTTTCTTTACCAAAGCTAATAGTACCCGAGATTTCCGCCAAAATAGCAGGCTCTTTCGGCTTACGCGCTTCGAACAAGTCGGCAACGCGAGGCAAACCACCGGTGATGTCACGGGTTTTCGAGCCTTCTTGTGGAATACGCGCTAATGCTTCACCTACTTTAACGTTATCACCATCGTTCAATGAGATCATCGCGCCTGATGGCAAGAAGTAACGTGCTGGTACGTTAGTGCCTGCAATCAACAACTCTTCGCCATCGTCATCCACCAAAGTAATAGACGGACGCATGTCTTTACCTGACACAGGACGATCCGCCGGATCCATTATTTGGATGCTTGAAAGACCCGTTAAATCGTCTGTTTGGCGCTTAACTGTCACACCTTCTTCCATTGCACCAAAACGAACATGACCCGCTACTTCAGTAATGATCGGATACATGAGTGGATCCCATGTTGCCACCACATCACCACTTTTCACCTCAGCTTGGTCAAGCAAATGAATAACCGCACCATAAGGTAACTTGTAACGCTCTTTCTCACGGCCTGCTTTGTCAGTAATCGAAACGCCACCTGAACGTGAAGTTGCGACTAGTTTGCCATCTTCGCGCTCAACGAATTTCAAGTTTTGTAAACGTACAACACCATCGTGTTTAACTTGGATATTGTCATTTGCTGTTGCACGTGACGCAGCACCACCAATGTGGAACGTACGCATGGTTAACTGTGTACCTGGCTCACCGATAGATTGCGCAGCGATAACACCAACAGCTTCACCTACGTTAACTTTATGGCCTCTTGCCAAGTCACGACCATAACAGGATGAACAAACTCCATGGCGTGTTTCAC
>CAZMQC010000003.1:0-15428 GCA_964568295.1 uncultured Spongiibacteraceae bacterium
CCTCAGGATATAAGCTAAAAACCGCCTCTGGCAAACCCAAACCAATAATATTGCGCACCGCATCATCTTTTAAGATCGGCAATCCGACTAATTGCGCCGCCGTTTGCATACTGCGCACAATTTTTGCAGTGGAATCAATTAATGTTCCATCCCAATCAAATACAACTAACACATCACCCTCTTAATTTTTGTAAAATCTGCAATAAGTCATCGGGTAATGGCGCTTTCACATGCAGACGCTCATTGTCAGGCAACATCAGCACCAATTCGCTGGCATGTAAAAACAACCGTTTCAGCCCCAAGCTTTTAGCCCATTCTTTTTGCCCATCAAAGCCATATTTTTCATCGCCACATAGCGGAAAACCCGCATGTAAGGCATGAACCCGAATTTGGTGCGTGCGCCCTGAAACTGGCATTGCAGCAATTAGGGTTGCTTCGGCAAAATACTCTTCAACCGCAAAACGTGTCAACGAATCTTTACCATGCACGCCAACTTTAACAATACATTCGCCGTTCGGTAGATGTTGCTTATCTAAAGGCGCATGTACCTGCACTTTACGCTTTGGCCAGCGCCCCGCCACCAACGCCAAATAGGTTTTCCCAACCGTTTGTTCGCGTAATTGTTGGTGAATCAGTCGCAATACCGAGGCTTTTTTAGCCATTACGATACAGCCTGAGGTTTCTCTATCCAGCCTATGCGCCAACTCTAAACGTTTACATTGCGGACGTAAAATCCGCATCGCCTCAATCAAACCATAATCTAAACCACTGCCACCATGCACAGCCAAGCCAGACGGCTTATTCACTACAATCACATCGTTATTTTCAAACAAAATCGCGCTTTCTAATTGCGCCAACCATTTATCCGCAACGGGCTTTTTGGCTTCGCTTTCTTCCATCTGGAACGGCGGAATGCGAATAACATCACCCGCTTCAATACGCAGATCAGGCTTTGCCCGCTTTTTATTAACACGCACTTCGCCATTGCGCAACGCGCGATAGACACGGGATTTTGGTAAATTTCTAAATAATCGGAATAAAAAATTATCTAAACGCTGCCCGCTATCCGCATCGGTAATGGTTACGATGGAAACTTGTGTATAAGGGATATCTTTCATTAATTTACTTAGTTCGTCAGTTCAGCGTTTGATGTCATCAATAAATATGCTATATTTGCGACCGCAAGATGCGAGGCGTTTATAATAGCCCGATATAGTTGGCAACGCCTAGTCAGTTAATAGAAAGTAAATAAGCATCTTGTAAAAATTTAGATGGTTATCCCTTGAATAATAGGCTCAATGTGTCGAGCGAGGGTAACAAAACTTGAACCTGTTGATTAAATACAGGCGCAGAATATCAAAATAAATACTTGTTTGCTCCAATAACATTTGCGAATAAGTCGTATGAACAGAGAAAGCTATTCAGTATGCAGTAGGCACCTAAGTCTAAGTTGTGTCTATTTCATGAACAAATAACTACTCAGCACGAGCGAATGCTCGATTGAGCTGTATGATCCTGCCCTGTATTTCATCATAACGATGGAATATCTCATGAAAAGAATGTTAGTCAATGCTACTCAAGCTGAAGAGCTGCGCGTAGCGCTTGTCGATGGTCAACGCCTATACGATTTGGATATTGAAAACCGTAATCGTGTGCAAAAGAAAGCCAGCATCTATAAAGGCCGTATTACTCGCGTAGAGCCTAGCCTTGAAGCTGCTTTTGTTGACTTTGGCGCGGAACGCCACGGCTTTTTACCGCTGAAAGAAATCTCGCCGATTTACTTTAAAAATGGCGAATATGAACGCGGTAAAATCAAAGATTTAGTCAGCGAAGGCACAGAAGTTATCGTGCAAGTGGACAAAGAAGAACGCGGCAATAAAGGCGCGGCGTTAACCACCTTTGTAAGCTTAGCCGGTCGCTACATGGTGCTTATGCCCAACAACCCGAAAGCAGGTGGCATCTCTCGCCGCATCGAAGGCGAAGACCGCGACGAATTACGCAGCAGCATGAACCAGCTCAATATCCCTGATGAAATGGGCGTTATTGTGCGCACCGCTGGCGTCGGCAAAAGCGCCGAAGAATTGCAATGGGATTTAGATTACTTACTGTTGGTTTGGAGCGCGATTACTCAAGCCTCTGAAGAACGCAGTGCGCCGTTCTTAATCTTCCAAGAAAGCAACGTAATCATCCGTACCATGCGCGATTATTTGCGCCAAGATATTGGTGAAGTGCTACTGGATACGCCTGAAGCGTATAACGAAGCCATCGCTTTTGCGCGCCAAGTTATGCCAAGTTTTGAACATAAGATTAAGCTTTATCGCGACAAAGTGCCTTTGTTCAACCGCTATCAAATCGAAGGGCAAATCGAAACCGCGTTCCAACGCGAAGTTAAATTGCCTTCTGGTGGCTCGATTGTTATCGACCCAACCGAAGCAATGGTGTCTATCGACATCAACTCTGCGCGCGCAACCAAAGGCGGCGACATCGAAGAAACCGCCCTGCAAACCAACCTTGAAGCAGCCGACGAAATTGCCCGACAATTACGTTTGCGCGATATGGGCGGCCTCGTTGTTATCGACTTTATTGATATGATGCAGGCGAAAAACCAACGTTTAGTAGAAAACCGCGTCACCGAAGCACTTAAAATCGACCGTGCGCGTGTACAAGTGGGCCGTATCTCTCGCTTTGGCCTATTGGAAATGTCACGTCAGCGTTTGCGCCCATCACTAGGCGAGACCAGCGCCATTGTTTGCCCACGCTGTAGCGGTCAAGGCACTATCCGCGCAGTACGCTCGTTAGCTTTATCTATTTTGCGTATTATTCAAGAAGAAGCCAGCAAAGGGAGCAGCGCTGAAATTCACGCCAGCGTGCCATTAGACGTAGGTATTTTCTTATTAAACGAGAAACGCCAAGAGCTGAACGATATTCAAAATCAGCATCGCGTACGTATTATTGTTATTCCTAATCCGCATCTTGAAACGCCGCACTACGACGTACAGCGCATCAAGCTAGACGACTTAGACGGTGCAGAGCAAGCAAGCTATAGCATTAGCCGTGAAATACACAAAGAAAGCGATCACTATCACCCAGAAGAAAGCTTAACGGAAACCGTACAACAACCGACGGCGGCAATTCAGTCTATTCAGCCGATTGCACCAGCGCCTATTCCCGTTGCCGCACCTGTAGTAGAAAAAGCCGCTGAGCAACAACCTGCAGCACCTGGCTTGTTTACACGTATTATTCGTTCTTTGTTTGGCGAAAGCAAAACGGTTGAACCTGCACCCAAAGCACAGGAAAAACAAACTGAAAAGCCACGCGACAACCAGCGTAATAACAAAAACCGTAATCGTAACAACGGCAACAATCGCACACGTAACGAAAACAATCGTAACCCACGTAAAAACACAGAAAGCAATATCGCAAACACTGCAACCAACGTGGGTAACGAAGCCAGCAAAAATGTGGAGGCGACTGACAAGCCTGTGCGGCAACGTAACGAGCGTGGTAATCGTGAGCGCCAAGCACAAAATCCACGTCGTGAGCGCAATCGCGACAAAGCGGTTGAAAACGAAACCGTTGAAACAGTCGCTAACGAAGCGCCTGCAAGCGTTGCACCTGACAATAAAAAAGCTAGAGCAGCGAAACCACAACAAGCAGCGGAAAAAGCGGTTAGCACAGAAGCAGTTACAACTGCACCCGTGGCAGAAACCCAAGTGGCAGCTCCAGCACCCGCCAAAGCAACGGAAGCCGTTGTAGCGGTGGAAAAACCAGTAGCCAAAGCGCAGCCTGAGCAAATCGCTTTATTGCCGGAGGCCAATGCAGTTGCCGCACCACAAAGTGAAGCGAAGCCAATGGCTAAAACGACTGCTAAAGAACCTGAAAAAGCGGTTAAAGCGCCACGCTCCAAATCGCGCGCTAGCAACGACCCCCGTGATAATCCGCGCAAAGTTGACGCTACGGTTGAGAATATCGTGTGGCAAGCACCGCAGTTGCCAGCTTTGCAAATACCAACGCCCACGCGTGCGCAGCCAACAAGAGCGGCTAATGACCCGCGCATTCAGCGCTCCACACAAAAAATCAGTGAAAATAATTAGAAAAACCGCATGAACTGCTTGCACCCTGCGAGCAGTTCAGTATAATGCGCATCTCTTTGTGCAACTCAACGCATAAAAGCTTTAGGTGGGCTGGCTGAGTGGTCGAAAGCGGCGGTCTTGAAAACCGTTGAACCGTAAGGTTCCCGGGGTTCGAATCCCTGGCCCACCGCCACTAATTCATGTAAAACCCTGATTTATCAGGGTTTTTTATTGTCTGTAACAAAGTAACCCCACATATTGACTGTTATTTAAAAACAAATCTCAATACGCTAACTAATGTGATGACTATCACACAAAAGTGACGCTAACCGTCACATTTTGACTAACATTCATGCGCCTTCGCTAGAAATTCACTATATTGACTCATTTTTTATTGGCACGGAAATTGCTATATCACTATATAAGCAATTTAAAGTATAAGGATCGCACTGCATGTCATACTTGCACCAGAAGTTCAAAAAGACCTTATTGGGGGTAGCCATTTATACCCTGCTCCTGCCTATCGCACATGCGGAGAGCTGCCAAGTCGTTTTAGTCACAGGTGAAATTGAGCTTGATAAAATTGCCACCGAATTGCAAAGCATTAGTAGCAAAAAAACCTATCAAGAAAGCGTGCAAAACCGCTATCAAATTATCGACACACTGCTCTATAGCAGCAAATCTTGCGACACAAACACCTTAAAACAAACAGAAAAATTTAACACGCTACGCAACAGCCTTGCCTTACTGCAAGCAAGCGCTCAAACTAGTGCCTTTACTGGCTTTAATAACTGGGTAGCAACCAAGGAACGCGATATGCAGCTATGTAAACAAGTGATTCAATTTAACCACAGCCAAACTGCCAATCATTAGCTTCTATGAAAGAATTACGTCAACACTCTCGACAAACCAGCAGCGTGAGCGTCAGCATCGCGCACCCTAGTTTTGCCACCATCACGGTTAAAGCAAAAGATATATCAGCTGGCGGTATTGCCGTGGATATGAGCAACCACAGCCGCCCACCAGTGGGCACCATCGTACAAGTCACAATTAAGCGGCATGTCGGCGCAATCAATGAACACCCCTTAGCCATGCGAGTAACGCACGTGCAAGCTAACGGCATTGTAGGTCTTGCCTTTGTCTAACGTGCCTGCCGATTTTGAAATTATCCAGAAAGACGGAATGAGCCAACTTCAACCCGTTGATAAAAAACGCGGTGGCGCGATTTATATTGATTTTGAACAAAGCTTTTTAGCGTTTCAAAAAGAGCAAATTGGCATTAAACAAGATATTGCTAAGGCCGTTGGCTGCAAAAAAGATGTGCGTCCAGATATTTTAGATGCAACCGCAGGATTGGCAGGCGACGCCTCGTTATTAGCCTACTTAGGCTGCAAGGTTTCTTTAGTTGAACAAAATTCAGCCATTTATTGTTTGCTCAAGGATGCCACCGAACGTTTGGATCAATCGAGCAATGCAACTTTTCAAGCCTTGGCACAACAACTGCAACTATTGCCCCAACAAAATGCTATCGACTATTTGCAATCAAGCACCGCACAACACAGCGTGATTTATTTAGATCCGATGTTTCCAGAGCGACAAAAGTCAGCCAAAGTTAAAAAAGAAATGCAATATTTGCATCAAATAGCAGGTATCGCCTCAACGCAACAAGAACAACTTCTGCTAGACCTTGCACTGAGTCGCGCTAGCAAACGTGTGGTGGTTAAACGCCCTCGCCTTGCGCCCTTTTTAGCCAAGCAAAAGCCTACTCACCAAATCATCGGCAAGACCATTCGTTTCGACGTTTATATGCGCTAAATGATAGATATAAAAAAAGCCTGCTGATGCAGGCTTTTTTTGGAATTTATGGCGCGCCCGGAAGGATTCGAACCTCCGACCACCTGGTTCGTAGCCAGGTACTCTATCCAGCTGAGCTACGGGCGCGTATGCTCAAGAGAGGTGCGCATTCTAGGTAAAACACCCACTACTGTCAACAACAAACCAGATAAATTCTAATATTTTTACTGTTTTTTTCAACCATCCTTGGTTTTGTTTATTATATAAACAAAGCTAACTCGCTAATTACACATTAGCGCTTTGAATAAGCCTATGCTATTCGATAAACTAGCGCGCTTACAGCGAGGCGCATCATGTCATATCAAGATAAGAAAAAATTCTTTAATAGCATCTTAACCATCTATGGCCGTAAAGCTGTGGAAGAAGCGTTGCTCGACAACTCGCTATCCATTTACAAGCTACACCTTGCTGAAAGCAACCGTAAAGCCGACATCATCGAACACTGCATTCAGCTCGCGCAACGCCGCAATATTCCACTCGAATGGCACGACAAACGTCGCCTTTCCTTCATTTCTAAAAATGCTCAGCAAGACCAAGGTATTGCGCTAGACATTCATCTTGATGGCTTCAAAAGCTTGGACGAATTACAACCAAGCACCGCTAAAAATCTATTATTGCTTGATAATGTGACCAATCCGCAGAACCTTGGCATGATTATTCGTAGCGTCGCTGCAGGTTTTATTGACGGCTTAATTATTCCACGCCAAGGCTGCGCAGAATTAGGGCCTTTAGTGATTAAAGCGAGTGCGGGCAGTTTATTCAAAGCCACTATTTTTCGCGCCGATGACCTAGCCAGTGTTTTAGAACATATCCGCCCACATTATCAGCTGGTAGCGCTAGATTTAGCAGCAGAACAAAATTTATATGATTATGATTTCCAAAAGCCGAGTATTTTTGTACTCGGCAATGAAAGCGAAGGCGTGAGCAAAGCCACATTAAAGGCTTGCCAACAACGCGTGAAAATTCCGATGAATAATGAGGTTGAATCACTAAACGTTGCCATTACCGCAGCACTGATTGCGTTCCACCCTCAATTAGTTCGCACCCTATAAAGGGTGCTTTTCACCTTTATTTACTGGTATCTAAACAACCGCTGACACTCACATCAAGGTCTTGTATCAAGCCCGTGCCAACATGGAATACCCATCCATGAATGGCCATACGCTGACCATTTTTCCAAGCTTGTTGAATCAGCGGATGCGAGGCCAATGTTTTAACCTGATGGCGCACGTTCATTTCGGTCAATAGTTCTTTACGACGCTTTTCATCGGCATCTTTAAAATAAGGCGCATCTTTGCAATCAATGGCGATTTGTCTAACGTCTTTTAACCAATTTTCTAAATAAGAGTCCACGCCACCGTTCAATGCCGCTTTAATACCGCCGCAATCTGAATGCCCACAAATAATAATATGGCGCACTTTAAGCACATCAACCGCGAACTGCAAAACCGACATACTATTGTCATCATCCGTTTTAACGACGTTCGCCACGTTACGATGCACGAATAATTGCCCAGGCTGTAAGCCCAAAAGTGTTTCCGCAGGCACACGACTATCTGAGCAGCCAATCCATAGGTATTCAGGATCTTGCCCTTCTCTTAATTGCCTAAAAAATGATTCATCGGATAACTTTTGTAAGTCTGACCAAAGTTGATTGTACTTCAGTATTTTTTCTATCATGAGACAGCCTCTTGGTTACTATACTGTTAGCCACTCAAATCCCTCTTCCTGCGTAGCATACACAATACGCCTTCCGGGCTGTGCAAACTTTCCAAAATGTTGCTGAACAATGCTAAGGCAATTATTTTGTTCGCTAATATGCCCTAACACCAAGGTTGATAAACGCTGCAATTCCAGCGCATGTACAAAATCTTCCGCTTGCTGATTGCTTAAATGCCCCCAATCACCAGCGACACGCGCTTTTAAGCTGGGTGGATATTTGCCCTGCCAAAGCATATCCGCATCATGGTTGGCTTCCAGCAACAGCGCATCGCATTGCAAATAACTGCGTAACACATGCGGCGATACCGAGCCTAAATCGGTAACTACGCCCAGTTTTCTATCATTGGCAGCAAATAAAAACTGGCAAGGCTCTACTGCATCATGCGGAACAGCAACTGGCGTTACATTAACATCGCCCACTTGCTCAGGTTGGTCTAACGTAAGCCAATGCAACTCATCAACCGAATCAAGCTTGCCTGTTTTTGCCGTACCCCGTGTTGCGTAAACGGGAATAGAAAAGTTTTTTGCGAGGGCGGCAACACCGTTAATGTGGTCAGCATGTTCATGCGTGACAAGTATGGCGGTCAACTGTTCAGGATGGCAGTTTTTTTGCTGCATTCGTGCTAAGACGTGCCGCATACTAAAGCCACAATCGACCATTAGCAAGGTATTTTTATAGGCAACGAGCGTGGTGTTACCCTTGCTGCCGCTGCCTAAACAACAAAATCGCACTAAGTTAATAAGCCTTTAATTGCCAATAATTGTTGGTTAATTTCTTTTTGCTGCTGTTCAGGTGTACGTTTTTTATCGCTGTCAAACAACTGCAATTGTACTTTTTGATAGTCGCCGACGCTTTGCCAAATAAAGCGATATTTATTACCCGCGTAAGGCATAGAAGCATCAAAGGGTTTGGGTTTTATGCGGAATACACGCTGCCAAAAACTACGTTTTTTAATCTTGTCGCTTTGCGGGGTGTATTGCACCAACAATTGCGTAACGTCCGAACCTTCAAGTTCGGTAAAGTCACCTTTATTCATCGCTGCATGTAAGCTGGCGCGTACGCGCTCTTCATCGGCTTTTAACAGCAGATAACGAACGCCTTGCTCGTCATATTCAAATAGCAAACGCTGTTCAACACTGATTTTATGCGCCACATACGAATAAACTGGGCTTTCGCTACGCGCTAAAAACTGCGCTAAGCTCATTAGCATATCGGATTCTTGCTGCGCATAAGGCGAAACTAAGGGCCAATGTTGCGCAATACTCGCGTCGGGCGAGAAGCGAACCGCTAATTCAGCATGACTACGTTGAAACCCTTGTTGTAACTGCAAACGGAAAAAGCCTTGCGCGGTACTGATTAACAACAAGCCTTGCTCGCCATTTTCTTGCACAACAGGCAATTGATTTTGCTGTAAGAATGCTTTTAAACGCGGCCAAGTTTCGCTCGGCGTTAATTGCAATAAAATCCACTCTCTTGCGCCTAAACGCTGTAAGCGTACTTTATGCTCAACATCAACTAACAAACCTCTCGGCAACGGTGGGTTGTAAATCAACTCGGTATCAGCGTAAGGGCTTGCCTCTGGCACAGGATAATAATCAACGATGGTTTGACTATCAAAACCAGCGGGAATTTGCATACGCGGCTCTGACTGAGCCTTACGATAATCGTATTTACGATCACGAAATATGCCATCACCATTACGCGTAGCGCTTGTGCAAGCGGTTAACAAAACCACTAGGGAAACAACCAAAATTCGGACTAACATCGCTTAGATTAAACCAGCTTGTTGCATTGCCGATGTTAGCTGCGCCTGCTTATTTTGCGACAATGGTGTTAACGGCAAACGAATACCTTGGTCAATTTTGCCCATCAGATGCAGCGCCCATTTCACTGGGATAGGATTAGACTCGCAAAATAAATCTTTATGTAAAGCGGCAAGCGAATTATTAGCCTGTCGCGCTTGTTGCCATTGCCCTTGCAATGCTAACTGGCAAATCTCAGCCATTTGTTTGGGCGCAACGTTAGCGGTAACGGAAATATTGCCTTTAGCGCCCACTTCCATCAACGACAAGAACGAACCATCATCGCCCGACCACAAATAAAAGCTTTCATCGCACAAGGCGCGGATTTCGCGACCGCGCTCAATATTGCCACTAGCCTCTTTAATGCCAATAATGCCCGGCACTTTAGCCAAACGCGCAACCGTTGCCGCCTGCATATCACAAGCGGTTCGACTCGGTACGTTATATAAAATTTGCGGTATCGCCACCGCTTCAGCAATAGCTTTAAAATGCAGATACAAACCTTCTTGCGTTGGCTTGTTGTAATAAGGCGTGACTGACAAACACGCATCCGCGCCCATCGCCTTAGCCGCTTCGGTTAGCTCAATCGCTTCTTGGGTGGAATTTGCACCCGTTCCTGCAATCACAGGTACACGTTTATTAACACGTTCAACGACGCGTTTAATCACTGCGCAATGCTCTTCCACCGACAGCGTTGCGGATTCTCCCGTTGTTCCTACCGCAACAATAGCACTAGTCCCTTCTTGCAAGTGCCATTCCACCAAATTATCTAATGATTGCCAATCAATTTGCCCGTCCGCCAACATAGGCGTGACTAGCGCAACCATACTACCTTCAATCATGGGTTACTCCGATTTAAAATCGTTTTTACTCGGGCGTTTAAGCACCAACAGCGTGACAGCTATTTATATTTTGAAATTAAAAAAGCCAAATAGTTTTTTGTTAGGCACAAATAGCTTTTCTTTCACTTTTACCAAGTCCAGTGGATATTCTTCTTGAGGCAAATCGCGCACAATGTAAATAAGCGGTAAATTTGCACGCTTAGATTTGGGTTCTAACGTTTGTTTTTCTTGTGGCGCTAACGCTTCTTCCAGCAGATCAACCGAACGCAATTCCAATAGCGGCGCTTTATTGGCATCCGTTGCAATCACAATACGCGGACGCAAACGACGCTCAGCATATTGCTCAACCACAACCGCCAACTCGCCAGTGTTCAATTCGACAATCGAACCTGCAGGATAAATCCCTAACGATTGAATAAATTCATTAACAATATCTTCTTGGAATAAGGTGTTGCGCACATCATACAAGGCATTAACAGCGGCAGATGGCGACAAAGCAAGCCTTGCATCACGAGGGTTAGTCAACTCATCATAATGCGTTGCAATACCCGCAACAATCGCCAACTGCGAAATTTCATCACCTTTTAAATTACGCGGATAGCCCGTACCGTTATAACGTTCACAGTGCGAGGCAATAATTGGAATAATTTTGGGGTTTAAGCCCGACACTTGCTTTAACAACTGCACGCTAATCGCAACATGCTTGCGATAAATTGCGCGTTGCGCTGAATTCAATTCGCGCACATCCTTGCCTAAAATATCATCTGGCAAACGTGTTTTACCGATGTCTTTCAACAACATAGCCTGAGTTAGCAATTCCATATCAATACGGCGCAAACCGATATAACGCCCTAAAATCGCAGCCCAAATCGCACATCGAATAGAATGATGATGCAGATAATCGTCGGTTAACCGCACACGCGTTAACCAACCTAAAACATCAGGATTGCGAATAACACTACTGACGATATTACTTGCCGCGCCTTTCACTGAGGCTTGGTCAAAACTTTTGCCGCTACTAATTTGCGTGGTTACCGATGTCATTGCTTTATCTAAATCGGCTTGCAGCGCATTGACTTCTTTAGCTTCGGCATTAAATCCAACCGCGTCACGGTAAGTATCGTGTTTAACATCAATTTGGGTAAATTTAAAACTCGGCGCAGGCGCTTCTTTGCGCTTAGCTGAGCCTTTTAAAATCGCGTGTTGCTTAGTCTGAAGTGGATCTAAGCCTTTTTCAATATCAACATAAACAAACTGGCAATATTGCTTTATTGTTTCGATTTCTGAAGCATCACGCAGCAAGAAACCTTGCAGTTTAAAGGGCGTTTCCAACCACGGTCTATCGAGCTTCGACACGTACATGCCAAGCACAAGCTCGTCAACCGAGATTTTTAACTGAACAATTTCCATTATAAATAACCAACTGCTTTATATTGAGCCGCGTCCATTATCGCAAATTCCATCATTAAAAAGTACCACCTTTTTTATCAGCAAGAGAATACGATGCTTTCATGGAGTTCAGCAAGTATCTTTGCTACAATATCAAAATATTTTGATATAGATTAACCGAGTTGATTATGAACCAGCAAATTGAACGCAGCGAATTACTAAAAAAGGCTCTAAAAGAGCGCATCTTGATTATTGATGGCGCGATGGGCACCATGATTCAATCGTATAAATTGCAAGAAGCCGATTATCGCGGCGAGCGTTTCGCCGACTACCCTTTTGACTTAAAAGGTAACAATGATTTACTGTCGCTAACCCGTCCCGATGTTATCAAAGCCATTCACCAAGCGTATTTAGATGTTGGCGCAGACATTATTGAAACCAACTCGTTTAATGCCACTTCGGTTGCGCAAAACGACTATAAATTAGGTGCTGTTGCGCGTGAACTTAACGTAGCCTCGGCTCGCATTGCTAGGGAAGTAGCCGATCAAATCACCGCGCAAACACCTGACAAACCACGGTTTGTTGCAGGCGTTATTGGCCCAACACCCAAAACCGCTTCCATTTCGCCCGATGTGAACGATCCTGCGCACCGCAATATCACTTTTGATCAGCTAGTTGAAGCTTACACGGAAGCCACTGAGGGCTTAATTGAAGGCGGCGCAGATTTACTGATGATTGAAACCATCTTTGATACCTTAAACGCTAAAGCGGCGATTTACGCGGTACAAGGTGTTTTTGAAAAACAAGGCTATGAGTTGCCATTGATGATTTCGGTGACCTTCCCCGATATTAGTGGTCGCGTGCTTTCTGGTCAAAGCCCTACTGCGTTTTGGAACTCTATTGCTCACGCTAAACCGTTAATTGTAGGTACAAACTGCGGTCGTCGTTTTTCGGAAATCCGTCCTTTCGTTGAAGAACTTGCCAATGCCGCAGAATGTTATTTTAGCGGCCACTTTAACGCAGGCCTGCCTAATGCTTTTGGCGAATACGATGAAACCCCGAACCAAATGCAGCAAGAGCTAGGCGATTTTGCTGAGCGCGGTTTCCTTAACTTAGTTGGCGGTTGCTGCGGCACCACGCCCGATCATATCAAAGCAATTGCTAAAGCCGTTGAAGGCAAAGCACCGCGTGTTATTCCAACGCATGAACCAGCTTGCCGCCTAAGCGGTTTAGAGCCTTTCCACATTACCAAAGACTCGTTATTTGTTAACGTCGGTGAGCGCTGCAACATCACCGGTTCAGCCGCGTTTAAACGCTTGATATTAGAGGGCAATTATGACGCCGCCTTGCAAGTAGCGCGCGACCAAGTTGAAAACGGCGCACAAGTCATCGACATCAACATGGACGAAGGCATGTTGGATTCAAAAACCGCCATGGTGACGTTTTTGAATTTAATCGCCTCCGAGCCTGATATTAGCCGCGTGCCGATTATGATTGACTCCTCCAAGTGGGACATTATCGAAGCAGGCTTAAAGTGCATTCAGGGCAAGGCGATTGTTAACTCGATTAGCTTAAAAGAAGGTGAAGCGGAATTTATTGCTCATGCCAAAACCTGTAAGCGTTTTGGCGCTGCGGTTGTGGTGATGGCTTTTGATGAAGATGGGCAAGCCGATACCGCCGCCCGCAAAGGCGAAATTTGTAAGCGCTCGTATGATATTTTGGTTAACCAAGTTGGCTTTAACCCAGCGGATATTATTTTTGATCCGAATATTTTTGCCATCGCCACTGGTCTTGAAGAGCATGTTAACTACGCTGTCGATTTTATTGAAAGCTGTAAATTCATTAAACGCGAACTACCTCATGCCTTAATTTCTGGCGGTGTTTCTAACGTTTCATTCTCGTTCCGTGGCAACAACCCAGTACGTGAAGCGATACATTCCGTATTTCTCTACCACGCCATCAAAGCCGGTTTAGATATGGGCATTGTTAACGCGGGGCAGTTAGCGGTTTATGATGATTTAGATACGGAATTAAAAGAAGCGGTCGAAGATGTGGTGCTGAACCGCCACGCCGATGCCACCGAAAACCTACTTAATTTAGCTGAAAAATACCGCAACAGCGGCAGCCAAGAAGACGACAGTAAAAAGCTTGAATGGCGCAATCTGCCTGTAAATGAGCGTCTATCTTATTCTTTAGTAAAAGGCATTACCAACTTCATTATTGAAGACACCGAAGAAGCACGTCTCAATTTTCCGCGTCCCATTGAAGTTATCGAAGGACCATTAATGGACGGCATGGGCGTAGTCGGCGATTTATTTGGTTCGGGTAAAATGTTCTTGCCGCAAGTGGTAAAAAGCGCACGGGTGATGAAGCAAGCGGTCGCTTACTTACTGCCCTTTATTGAAGCCGAAAAAGACGGCGCATCCGAAACCAACGGACGCATTGTAATGGCCACGGTTAAAGGCGACGTACACGATATTGGCAAAAATATTGTTGGCGTAGTACTGCAATGTAATAACTTTGAAGTGTATGACATGGGCGTGATGGTGCCCTGCGAAGACATTTTAAAGAAAGCCATGGAAATCAAAGCCGATATGATTGGTTTAAGCGGCTTGATTACGCCATCGTTGGATGAAATGGTCCACGTAGCCGATGAAATGCAGCGCAATGGTTTTAATATTCCGCTGTTAATCGGTGGTGCAACGACATCCAAAGCGCATACTGCGGTAAAAATTGAGCCAAAATTTAAAAACAATATGACGGTTTATGTACCCGATGCCTCACGCGCGGTAACGGTTGCTAGCCGCCTCGTCAATCAAGAACAGAAAGAGCTATATTGGCAAGAAACTCAAGCCGAATACGAAAAAATTCGGGTACGCATGGGCAATAAAAAAGAGCGTCCTTTGCTGAGCTACGAACAAGCGGTCGCCAATAAACTGGAACTGGATTGGGATAATTACATTCCACCTGCGCCGAGCTTTTTGGGCACTAAAACCTTCACCGATATTGATTTATCCGAGCTAGTCGGCACAATCGACTGGACACCGTTCTTTATTGCTTGGGAATTAGCCGGCAAATATCCGAAAATTTTGCAAGATGAAGTGGTTGGTGAAGCGGCAACTGAACTGTTTAAAAACGCACAAGATATGCTGAAAGACCTGATCGACAACAAACGTCTGACGGCGAACGCGGTGATTGGTTTTTGGCCTGCCAACCGCGTCGGTAACGAAGATATTGAAGTCTATGATGAAAATGGCGAAGTAAGAGCGGTACTACACCATCTGCGCCAGCAAGCAGAAAAACCTGATGGCAAACCGAATACGTCATTGGCTGACTTCATTGCGCCCAAAGGCACTAAACAAGACTATATTGGCGGCTTTGTCGTCACCGCAGGCATTAACGCCGAAGAAATGGCGCAAGCATTTAAAGCGCAAAATGATGACTACAACGCCATCATGGTTAAAGCGTTAGCCGACCGCCTTGCTGAATCCTTAGCGGAATATATGCACAAACGTGTGCGTAAAGAGTTTTGGGGTTACTGCCCTGATGAAGATTTAGACAATGAGGCTTTAATCAAGGAAGAATACAAAGGTATTCGCCCAGCGCCAGGCTACCCCGCCTGCCCTGACCATACCGAGAAATTCACCTTGTTTGAGCTATTGAATGCCACAGCTGAGACGGGTGTTAAACTGACCGACCATTGCGCGATGTACCCCGCCGCTGCGGTAAGCGGTTGGTACTTCTC
>CAZMQC010000003.1:15528-22584 GCA_964568295.1 uncultured Spongiibacteraceae bacterium
GAACAAAACCACAAAACCCATGGTCTTAATGAAAGCAAGCCTCTAAACTAATAAAAATTTCACCGAGCGATTGACCATGTTTAATGCATTAAACAAAATTTTGCTTATTACGCTTTGCTGCACAGCTCTTATCGCTTGTCGCTCGCACATCACCGAAGATGAAGATAAGCCAAAAGTAGGTGAAGCGGCCAATCCTATTTTGTTAGAAAACGGTTCGCTCCACCAAGTCGCTTTTCAACAATTTTACCAAGCAACCGACCCACGCTACGATATTATGGCAGTGACGATTGATCGCTTTGCGCCGTCAACCACCAATATCGAACCCGACAAAGACGATGACGACCAAACCACTAACTGGCTGAAGTATTCGCAAGAATCTTGGAATGAAAGTTTTCAAAAGTGGGAAAGCATGAGTGCACCGTTACAACAAGCACATTTTCAGAAAACGCGTCCTTATCGGGAAGTGCGCAGTTCGGGTTTAAGCCCCGTTTTAACCACCACCAACCGTCCTATTTACGAAACCATTGACGATAATATTTTTGAGCGGCAGTTAACCGTTCGTTTTGTTTGGGATTTCGCCCCCTTTAACGGCACGAAAACCGAACGCAACATACATAACGAACGCTTGGATGACTTAGGAACATTATATGGCTACACCGTGCTGCCCTACGTTAATCAATGGGCGGATATTGATCGTGAAATCGTGCGCTTTAGTCAAGATGCTAAAATATTTGCTGCAAGTCGCTCAGTCGATAAAGAAGCAACTTTAATTGAGTCGGTTTTATATAATAACGAATACTCGTTAACGCCCGTGCAATTTGCTGAAGGTGAGGCTTCGTTAGATGCTGCTTTAGCACTTTACGCTAGCACGCGCCTTAACTATCAATTTGTGCTGGATTACCAAGAACAATACAGCATTTATATCAGTTTTGATTTGGTTAATGAAACCGCACAACTGTACGGTACCATCAACGGCGCGAGCATTGCTGAAGCGAGTCTTATTTTTAATAATGATCGCTCGTTAGTAGAAATTGATACACAGGCACTCACCCAAGCGGAACGTGCCGCCTTGCATTTACCTGCTTATTTTAATCCCGTGATGATTGGCCCATTTGAGAGCAAGTACTTCTACGGTAAACGCTATATTAAAACCACACAGCAAAACCGCAACTTGCTTGAACCCATGTTTTTCTTCAATCAAACCGCCAAGCAAGATATTGAACAAACGTTTAAACGCTGGCGCATTCAAGACTTTAACGACCGTCGCTAAACAAATTCAGAAAACCTCAAAGATTAACTCATAAAAAAAGCGCCTACGTCGGCGCTTTTTGTGTTCAGACATTTACAGCGCCGAGCGTACAACGCCCTCTTGCGCGGTCGAGGCAACTAAGACGCCTTGCTGATTAAACACGCTGCCTCTGGAAAACGCACGCCCTTCCGCAGCAACGGTACTTTCCATTTCATACAACAACCACTCATCAATACGGAATGGTTGGTGATACCAAATAGTATGGTCTAATGAAGCAAGACGCACTTGCCCGCCCCAAGGATTTTTCGCGTGTGGGCGCAGTGCTGTTTTTAACAATAAATGATCGGAAGCGTAAGCCAACAACTCTTGATGCAAGGCATAATCATCGGCTAAATCACCATTACTCTTAAACCACACATAGGTTTTAGCATCTTTTTTCTCGGGCTTATTAATATTAACTGGATCAATTTGGCGATATTCGATTGGCCAAGCATGATGAACCGCAACGCCCATCATTTCGCCATAGAACAATTCGTCGTTAATGATTTTATCGGGTGAAACCACATCAGGCATTTCCGTCTGATGCTGAATAAGCGCACTTTCTTGCAACTGATAAGAGAGCGAAACATTAAAGATAGGGCGACCATGCTGAATAGCAACGACGCGACGCGTAACAAAGGTTTTGCCATCACGAATACGATCGACCTCATAAATGACAGGTAAATCTTCATCGCCCTCGCGCAAAAAATAAGCATGAGCAGAATGCAAAATAAACGGACTGGAAACCGTGCGACTAGCGGCATTAATCGACTGCGCTAATACTTGCCCGCCGTAAACACAGCCGCGCGCTTCATCAATGGTTTTGCCGCGAAAAATATTAATATCGATTTTTTCTAGTTCGATATTATCAATTAATTCAGAGAGTGCTCTACTCATAACCCAACTCTTATTATTGTTCTTGATTTAATGATTGTAGCAGTGCCAAAACATCATCATGGTGCGTTTTGGTATTCACTTTCGTTAGAATATGCTTAATTATGCCATCTTTGCCAATGATAAAGGTGGTGCGCAAAATACCCATACTTTCGCGCCCCATAAACTTTTTCAAGCCCCAAACGCCATATTGCTCGGCAACTTGATGATCTTCATCGGCCAACAAATCAAAGTTTAATTGCTGTTTTTCAACAAAATTAGCAATTTTCTTCACGGTATCAGGACTAACCGCCAAGGTAACCGCCGACTGTTCAAGTAAAGCCTGCTTATAATCACGTATGCCGCATGCTTGTACAGTGCAGCCAGGCGTACTGGCGCGCGGGTAAAAATATAAAACCACATGATTTTTACCTTGAAAGCTGCTTAAAGTCACTGGCTCGCCGCGTTGATTAAGTAACGTAAAATCAATAGCTTGTTGGCCTATGGTTGGCAGACTCATCATGTACCTCTATATTTTCTTATTTTTTAATACGGCGCGATAAACGGGCAAACCGCTGCGCACGGGGAAAACGCCATTTTTTCTATCGGCAAAATATTCTTTTAACACATCGTGAATAACGGGAAAAGCTAGCTCTTTCCAAGGAATTTCGTGCTCTGCAAACAAACGCGTTTCAAGGCTTTCAATACCTGGCGAATGCTTTTCGGTAGGCATCTCAGCCAAATAAAACAAATACACTTGATTAATAAAGGGAATATCAAACAGGCGATAAAGCTGGGCATTAATGAGATCCGCACCTGCTTCCTCATGGGTTTCGCGCTCAGCGCCCGACAAGGTGGATTCGCCGTTTTCCATATAACCCGCAGGCAAGGTCCATAGACCATATTGCGGCTCGATTGCCCGCTTACACAACAGTACTTTGTCTTGCCAAACAGGTAACGAGCCAACCACGACCTTGGGGTTTTGATAGTGGATAATGCCGCATTCATCACAAATATAGCGCAGGCGGTCGTCCATCTCAGGAATTCGATAACTGACTGGACTGCCACATGCGCTACAGAATTTCACGGTTTACTCCAATGGTTTTAATTCGCGGTATTTGCCCGAATAAAACAATAATGGATCACGCTCATCTTGGTTGCTCATCGCCACTACGCGACCAACAATAATTAGATGATCGCCGCCTTCGTGGATCGCATCAACATCGCATTCAAAGCTAGTGACTACATCGTTTAACACTACGCAGCCACTTTCGCCAACATGGTAAGTACCTTCGGTTAAATCGTGCTCGTTTTTCTTAGCGTATTGATTAGAAAGCGTTTGTTGATCCGCGGATAAGATATTCACTGCAAACTTTTTACTGCTTTGGAACGATTCGAAGCAATCTGAATTTTTCTGCAAACTCCACAAAATCAAAGGCGGTTCCAATGATACGGAAGCAAACGAGTTAATTGTCATACCAAACGGATTGCCAGTTTCAGGCTGTGTGGTTATCACGCAAACACCTGTTGCAAAACGCCCTAGCGCATTACGAAACTCACGTGGATCAAGACTCATACTTTTCCCTTACGACTAAACAGCTAAAAAAACGCGATTATAGCGTTTTTAAGATTTATTTTCTTGGTTTTTACTCAAGCTTTTATAACAGCTTGGTTTTTTGCTTTTGGCAACGACTACACCGATAAATCGTCACTAATTTGCCTGAGCGACTATCAAATTGTTTTTCTTGATCAATCACCCATTTATGGTGCCCTTCTTTGCACAAGGTATTGCCCGCATGGCGCTTATTTTTTGCTGCTTTGAATGAAATGATTTCTGCCATTAACGACCGCCGTGGATTTCCCGATTATGTTGTTTCGCTTCATCACTTTTGCGCAACAACACATATAACGCACCCGTGCCACCATGCTGAGGCAAAGCGCTATGAAACGCCTGCACCTCATCGATTTGTTTAAGCCAATGCACGCAATGGCTTTTTAACAACGCTATCCCGCCTTCCGAGCGCGTACCTTTGCCATGCACAATAGTCGCCACGCGCAAATCATAACGCATACAATCTTTGATAAACTGCAACACTTCATCGCGCGCTTTATCCACCGTCATGTTATGCAAATCCAATCTTGCCTGACTTTCGTATTTGCCCAAGCGCAGTTTTTTAAACACACCCTCTTGAATACCCGAATGCTTAAAACTAACCGGCTCGTTTTTATCGAGTATTTCAATCGCATCCGCCAAATGATTATCTTGAACTTTTTCGGTGACTGCGGCTTCGCGGCGATAAGCAAAGTTAATCGTATCGGTTTGCACTTCAAGATCGACTTTATCTTGCTCAATGGGCTTAACGCCGGCTATTTCTTGCCGAAACAAGTCAAATTCATCATTCACTATTCTTGCCTGCTCATTTACATCGTCAAGTCAATTTTGCCCATGCGTTGCTTAATCAAACAACTAAACGCACTATTATTTGTCTATTAATAACGCTCTAATCAATGCTAGGAGCACTTGCTAAAAAATTAAGAGCGCAATTTTTACCAGTTAAGCCACAAAAAGCAACATTAACACATTCTACCACAAGCGTTTTTCTGCTAATCTTGCGGCATTTTTATTTGAGACAAAACAATGCTTGATCTTTCCGCTTTATCGCAGCTTCAACAGCTAAAACAACAAATTCAGGCATCTGTCATACGCAAAAACGGCATCGTTAAAGGTACAAGCAAGCGCTTCGGCTTCGTGATTGATGAAAAAGATGGTCAACAATACCTTTTGCCGCAAGCGTCGATGGATTTGGTATTACCGAACGACCGCGTTGAGTTCATCTTAGAAAAAAGCCAAGGTGACGACGACCGCCCTATTGCCAGTGTAGAAAAACTATTAAAAACCGAATTCGAACAATTTACTGGCGAAGTTAAATGCAAAGGCAATAATTACTTTGTGGCGGGTGATCTGCCGTTTTTCAACCGTTGGGTATTTATCCCGCCCAAATTCCACGACCGTGTTAAAGAAGGCGACTTGGTATTAGCTAAAATCACCCAACACCCTTTTAACAACAAAGGGCGCACGCAATGCGAAATCACCACCGTTTTAGGTCGTCCCGACGATCCATTTATTGAACATCGCTACGCCATTGCCAAAGAAGGTATTGCGGAAAAAATCTGGCAACCCGATGAAATTGAGGCAATTCGCCAAACCTCCGAACGCAGCTTTGAGCGCGCTGCACAAGATAAAACCGATTGCCGTGAGCAATTATTTATCACCATTGATGGTGTTTCCACCCAAGACTTAGACGATGCGTTAGCTATTGAAAAAACGGAGCAAGGTTGGCTGCTCTCGGTTGCTATTGCCGATGCTAGCAGCTTCATTACGCCCGATTCGCCGCTAGACAAAATCGCCGCCAGACAAGCTTCCACCATTTATTTGCCCGGGCAAAAAATTCCAATGCTGCCCGATGTGTTATCGGCTGATTTATGCTCCTTGCGTGCTGATAAAGACCGTTTAGCGCTTATTTGCCAATTGCACATTCATGCCGACGGCAGCATTCACGAATGCCGCTATATTGATGCCATTATTCGCAGCAAAGCCAAGCTTAACTACGATGATGTCAGTGCGTTCTTACAAGCGCAGGAAAGCAGTTATAGCGACGAGATAAAACAAACCTTGCAGATGCTTTATCAGCTCAGCTTAGCCCGCAGTGAATGGCGCAAAAATCATGCGCAAGCGCCGGAAAGCTATCCAGATTATCGTCTATGGTTAAACGAGCGCGGCAAAATCGTTGACATCGAACACCTTGAACGCAATTGTGCTCAAAGCTTGGTTGAAGAGTGTATGATTGCTTGTAACGAGGCAACCGCGCAGTTTTTAAGCAAGCACACGCAAGAAGGCTTGTTTTTAATTCACGATGGCTTCCGCGCTGAGCAGTTAGCCAGCATTGAAGCGTTAATCAATAACCACTTGCCAGAGTCAAAAGATCAAGATTTCAAAAGCCTAGCGGGTTATTTAACCATTCAAAAACAAAGCGAACAAAATCCGCTGCCGATACGCGAAATTTTACGCAAAAAACTCACGCGCAGTATGTGGTCGAATCAAGCCAAGCCGCATTTTGGTTTAGGCTTACCGCTTTATACAACTTTTACCTCACCCTTGCGCAAATACAGCGACTTAATCGTGCACCGTCTGATTAAAGCTATTTTGCACCAAGAAACCTTACCAACTATTTCTGATAACCTGCTTGAGCAACTTAATCAAGCAACTCAAGCCATTCGCAACGCGCAGCGTGACTGCGAACTCTCGTTAAAATGTCAGTACCTGCAAGATTATTTACAGCAAGAATTCATTGGCGAAATTTCAATGATTAGCAATCGTGCTGTCAGTGTTTACTTGGCTGACTTTGATATTTTCGGCAATATTGACGTGCGCAGTCTGGGTGCAAAATTCGACTTTAAACAAGATACCCTGCAATTGGTGTCAGACGATTTAACCTTGCAGCTGCTACAAAATGTACGCGTTAAAGTTGAACAAATTGACGTATTCCAACGCAACGTTAAATTATCATTGGTCGAAGCGCTATGAATTGGCAAAAACAACAATACTTAAGTTTAGCAAGCCGTAAACGCGACGGTAGCTTTGTTGAAACACCAGTATGGTTTGCCAATCAGGGCAACACTTTTTATATTTTCTCCGAAGGTAAGGCTTGGAAAGTTAAGCGCGTTCGTAATTTTAGCGAGGTGTTTATTTCACCGTGTACTGTAACAGGCAAAATCACTGGCGAAAAAGTAGCAGGACAAGCCGAAATTTTAACCGACGATAAAGCCGTTAAAATCGCTCATCAAACTTTGTTAAAGAAATACGGTTGGAAAATGCGCCTATTGGATTTAGGTTC
>CAZMQC010000003.1:22684-23793 GCA_964568295.1 uncultured Spongiibacteraceae bacterium
GGCCAACCTAGTTGCTTCATTAATGGCGCGGAAAATTCATAGAAGGTGTCCGATAAAATCACTACCTGGAAACGCTCACGCAGCCAGTTAACAAACTCAATCGCGCCGTCTAAGGGTTTTAATTGCGCAATCACTTTTTGAATATCAGGCAAACCTAAATTATGTTGTTCTAATAAACGCAAACGCTGTTTCATTAATACGTCATAATCGGGAATATCACGAGTGGTTGCACGTAACTCTTCTATGCCAGTTAATTCGGCAAACGCAATCCAAATTTCTGGAACTAAAACACCTTCAAGATCAAGACATGCAATTTCCACAACGAAACTCCCAAACGGTTAAAAATGGCTGCAAAGCCTACCGATTTGATTAAAAAAATTCAATTTAAATTATCAAAATGTTAACAGTTGCACCGATTATGCAAACCACTTATAAAACCGGTAATTGCACATTGGCAAATAGTTCGTCCAGTTCAAATTTGCTTTTACACTGATACGCTTTATCAATCAGTTCTTTATCCAAATGCGGAGCAAATAATTTAACAAAATCATACATATAGCCGCGCAAGAATGTACCACGTCTAAAACCAATATTGGTCACACTCGAAGCGAATAAATGCGAGGCATCAATCGCTACCAAATCATGATCGACCTGTTTGTCATACGCCATGCTCGCAACAATACCAATCCCTAAATTTAACCGCACATAAGTTTTGATAACGTCAGCATCCACTGCGGTAAAAACCACTTTGGGGGTTAAACCCTCGCGCAGAAATGCGTCATCCAACTGCGAACGCCCAGTAAAACCAAACACATAGGTCACAATCGGATAAGCCGCCACATCTTCTAACGTAACCTTACTAAGCGCGGCTAAAGGATGGTCTTTACGCACCACAATCGCGCGATTCCAGCGATAACAAGGCATCATAATCAGATCGCTAAACAAATCTAACGCCTCAGTCGCAATGGCGAAATCAACCGAGCCGTCTGCTGCTAATTCTGAAATTTGCATGGGTGTACCTTGATGCATGTGCAAGGACACATCAGGGTACTTTTCAATAAATTGATTAATCACAGGCGGCAACGCATAACGCGCCTGCGTGTGAGTAG
>CAZMQC010000004.1:0-15201 GCA_964568295.1 uncultured Spongiibacteraceae bacterium
ACGTACTCTCCATCTTGCCTAAAATCGTCAATCCAGCCAACTTGCCCTGTCGCGCCATAATATGGATAGTTTTCAGCTCGCGAAGCCCGTTCGCTAGAGTTGACTGGTTTCCTGAGGTGGTCACATATTTCAGCAACGTCATCTAACTCTAAAGTCTTCCACCCCTCAGGTAACTGCTGTTCTTTCTGCTCTTGCACGTTTTTTGCCTTTTAGTAGGTCACGCTTAATTTACAGCCAAATACATCCAGCACTTTTACAATGGTGTCGAATTTAGGGCTTGCGTTTTCATCGAGTGATTTATACAAGCTGGCACGGGTAACGCCCGCTTGTTTGGCGACTTCTGTCATGCCTTTAGCATGTGCAGCAACACCTAAACAGTGCAGTAAATGTTTGGCATCACCACTGGCGGTTGCTTGCGTCAAGAATTCACGAATTTCTTCTTCGGTTTCAAGGTAAATTGCCGCATCAAAAGGTCTTATTTGCATACTCATATCAACCTCCGTTTTCCGCGTAGATTTTTGCTGTATTTCAAATCTCCACCTGCAAACGTCCTGTTGCATATTGATGTACTACCGAAGAAATCAGCGTTTGGTAAGGAATGCCGCTTTCCTGTGCTTTGCGTTTAATGGCGGCAAGATCGGCCATATTCAGGCGCAGGGTGATGCTTTTGGATTTGCTCAAAGTTTCTCTGGCGGCTTGTTTTGCCAGCGCAATTTCAGTTTCGGCATCAGGGCTGCTGGTTAAATCGCCCACCTCCAGTGCTTGTAGAATGCCTTGTTCTTCTTCGTCAAACATGTCAATTCTCCTGATAAATTTTTCTGGCTTTGCGGCTGGGAATAATGGTTTTTAGAAAAATGCCATTATCGTTAGTCACATAAGGCACTAAATAAACGTAGCCTAGTGCGTTGACCACATAAATGCGCTGCCCCGGATATTTCTGTTGATCGGGGTGCGACAACACATCGAGCAGGCCGTCGCCATCTATGGCTTCCACTATATCTTCAAAACCAATGCCGCGTTCTTCTTTCAATTTTGCGTTTTTTTCAATGTTCCAATCGTAGCTTAACATTGCTTTTTAGTCCATACATTGTAATTACAGTAATTGGCTTTCATTAAGCCATCAGCTCTCTGTTCATTTCGTCTATCAGCTCGTCCATTTGCTGGCCAAACAGTTGATACATGCCGCCTAGTCCGCCTTTGCGGTCGAAGGGCGTGTATTCTAAATCGTCGCGCTCAAAGTGGCAGGAGGTGGCGATGTGGTCGCGAATGTCGTGTAGCCACTGCATTTGTTGTTCGTTGAATTTGTCTGCTGCGCCTTTGTGTTTGTGCATTATCCAGCGCTGAAAGTTTTTGCGCACGGTGCTGTCAAAGGGGCTGAGTGTGCCGTCGAGTTCGCACACGCGGCGTATCAGGGATACCAGTTGTACTAAGTCTTTGTCGGGGGCTTGCCTTTATATTCATCAAGCAGTGCATAGGCATTCCAAACATGCACGGGTGCGAGTTTGGGGCGCTCTTGTTTAATTTTATCAAGCAGTTTGCGCAGTTGGGCATTGGTAATTTGGCTGCGCCGTGCGGGTGTTTGAAAGTAGATGCTGAGCGCGTCTATTTCATCTTGTTGTTCCTGCAAATACTGCTTGAATTCTTGTGTGAGGGCTTGTGCGCTGGCTTGATGATTTTTATCCCAATCTGCATAAATTACGCTGTCTAAATCCTCATGCACGACTGTTTGTTCTTTGTCGCGGCGAATGCTGTCAATCAGTTCTATTAGCTCACCATTAAAGACATTGGCAACTTCGCTCACAAGCTGTTGCTGTGCTTTGGTGCGACTGTCTTCGTCGGGAGTACCGTTTTCTGCCACGCCCGCCAGTTTGATGGCCAGTTGTTCTACGTTGTCGCTGTTAATGGCGTTAAACAGTTCGCCGACGATAAGTAGCAGCGGTTTGCCCGCTTTTTCGGCAATACGCTGACGTTCTTTATCATCCAGTTGTTTGTCTAGCCGCGCCAAACGCCCCGCTAGGGAAGATACGGTATCGGTATCGCTTGCACCCATCATCACGCCTGTAGCGAGGTCTTTTAGCGGCACGCTAGGTTTGGTAATCAGCGGTTGGCTGGCGGTTTTTAGTGATTTAGTTACGCCAATGGCATCGACAATCACATAGTGAGTTTTGGCGGTTTTGGCCGATGGGGTGACTTTTTGCAAGCTGTCTTTATCCAGCGTGCGGGTGCCACGGCCTTTCATTTGTTCAAAGTAGTTTTTGCTTTTTACATCGCGCATAAACAGCAGGCATTCAATGGCTTTCACGTCTGTGCCTGTGGCTATCATGTCCACGGTCACGGCAATGCGTGGGTAGTAGTCGTTACGGAAGCTGGCCAGCACATCTTTGGGGTCTTCGCCTGCTTCCAGCACGTTGCCGTCTTTATCAAGTTTGTCTTGCGCCACGCGGTAGGTGATTTTTTTACAAAACTGATTACCTTCGCCAAATTCTTCGCGCACCATTTGGATTATATCGTCGGCATGGCTGTCGGTTTTGGCGAAAATTAAAGTTTTGGGTACTTCTTCGCGCTGCGGGAAAATTGTAGGCAGGCTGTCTTTAAACGTACGAATCACTGTGCGGATTTGGTCAGGGTTGACTATGTCGCGGTCGAGCTGTTTGTTGCTGTAGATTTCGTCTTGGTCTTGTTCTTCCCAGCGTTTTTTGCGCGTTTGACGTTCGCGTTTTTGCACCAACTGTTTGGCTTCGATTTTACCGCCTTGGGTGGTTTTCTCGGTTTCAATAATAAAGATTTCATTACCAACGTTAACGCCATCGGCTACGGCTTTTTCGTGGTCGTATTCGCTGACGACATTCTTATTGAAGAAGCCATAAGTGCGGTTATCGGGGGTAGCGGTTAGCCCAACCAGATAGGCATCGAAATAATCCAGCACTTGCCGCCAGAGGTTGTAAATGGAGCGGTGGCATTCGTCGATGATGATAACGTCGAAAAATTCAGGCGGAATTTTTTCGTTATAGACCACGGGCAGCGGCTCTTTCGGGCGGGTGATTTGTTCGGCGGGATTGCTTTCCTCTAAGGAATCGTCCAGCGGTTCGTCTTTTAAAATGGAATACATGCGCTGAATAGTGCTGATATACACCTGTGAATCTGTGCCTAGGTAGCCACTTTTTAGCCGTTGTACGCTGTACAGTTCGGTGAATTTGCGGTTGTCGTCGTTGGGAACAAAGGTCATAAACTCTTGTTCGGCCTGTTCGCCAAGGTTTTTCGTATCCACCAAAAATAAAATGCGGTTGGCGCTGATGGGTTCTTTTAGCAAACGATAGCTGGCCGTGATGGCGGTAAAGGTTTTGCCTGAGCCAGTTGCCATTTGAATTAACGCGCGGGGTTTGTCTTGTTTAAAGGATTCTTCCAAATTGGTGATGGCATTAATTTGGCAATCGCGCAGCCCTTGATGATTAAGAGGTGGCATCTCCTGAAAACGAGCGCGCAAGCTTTTGGGCTGTTGTAGCCATTGTGCCAGTGTTTCAGGGCGGTGGAAATTAAACACTTCGCGCGAGCGTGGCGCTGGGTCTTGGTTGTCGGTAAAACGCGTGACCACACCTGTGCTTTCGTAAACAAAACGTAGAGCTTCGGTGTTGTTCACCCATTTAAGTTTGGATTTGGCATAGCCTTGCGATTGATCTTCCACTGTGGTGATGCGCTCACCCCAGTGTTCTGGCTTGGCTTCAATCACACCAACGGCTTGTTTATTCACAAACAAGGCATAATCAGCTGGGCCAACACTGGTTTGGTATTCGCGCACGGCAATGCCGCTGCCAGCAGTAAAATCAATTTTATTTTTGTTTTGTACTATCCAGCCCGCTTGTTTTAACAAGCGGTCGATATTATCACGGGCGATTTGTTCGGGGTTTTGGTTAACCATGCTTTATCATTATTTTTTTTGAATACTCAGCATGTTACGGGCAGTTTTATAGGCTGTCTAGTCTGTTGGCTCTTGATTTATAGTGAAACAGCTAGTACGCCTGACGCTTTGATGGACGCTATAATTGCGAGCGCCTGCCATCGCCTTGTTTACCCCTTCAAACGTGATGCGAAACGATGGTTTACCATGTGGCAAACTTTTGCAGAGTTTGGTTTGGCGCAGGTCGATGAAGCGGGCTATCAGGCGATGTACTGTTGATATTGTATTGAGTACAGTGACGTTCTTCTTTGAAGTTGGCTAATCGTAATTTTTAACAAGTTACCATCAAGTATTCCACTCTTTAGCTTTAAAGCCACAAATCAACAGCCTCGGCGCAATCGCGCTTTTACCTGATAGCAAGAATTTGCTATAATCGCGTCCTTTTTATGGCGCGGCTTCCGTGTTAGTTAATTATTAGTGTTGGGCGGAGAAATATATGCGCACCCATTATTGTGGCGTTCTAAGTAAACAGCAAATCGACGAAACAGTAACCCTAACCGGTTGGGTCGATCGTCGTCGTGATCATGGCGGCGTTATTTTTATTGATTTACGCGACCGTGAAGGGATTGTTCAGGTTGTTTTTGACCCAGATACCGAAGAACATTTTCAACGTGCGGATAAAGTGCGTAGCGAATATGTGGTTAAGGTTACGGGTAAGGTGCGTGCGCGTGCTGAACAAACCGTGAATAAAGAAATGCCGACAGGCGAAATCGAGATTTTAGGTAAAGAGCTCGAAATTTTGAATACCTCTGAAACGCCGCCGTTCCCATTGGATGCGTATTCGGACGTTGGCGAAGATGTGCGTTTGAAGTACCGCTTTATTGATTTGCGCCGTGCGGAAATGCAGAAAAAACTAAAACTACGCGCCAAAATTTCTAGCAAAATCCGTCGTTTCTTGGACGATAATGGCTTCTTAGATATCGAAACGCCGATTTTAACCCGCGAAACGCCTGAAGGTGCGCGCGATTATTTAGTGCCTAGCCGTACTTATCCAGGTGAGTTTTTTGCTTTGCCACAATCGCCACAGTTGTTCAAACAGTTGTTGATGGTGGCGGGTTTTGACCGTTATTACCAAGTGGCGCGTTGTTTCCGTGACGAAGATTTACGTGCGGATCGTCAGCCTGAATTTACTCAGATTGATATTGAAACTTCGTTTTTATCAGCCGATGAGTTGATGAATTTAACCGAGCAAATGGTGCGCGAATTATTCCGCGATATTTTGCAAGTTGAGTTGCCAACTTTGCCGCGTATGCCTTACTCGGAAGCGATTAGCCGTTTTGGTATTGACCGTCCAGATTTGCGTAACCCCTTGGAATTGGTCGATATCAAAGACTTGTTAACCGACGTTGAATTTAAAGTATTCTCAGGCCCAGCTAACGATCCACAAGGGCGTATTGCTGCGATCAAGGTGCCGAATGGCAATGATTTATTAACCCGTAAACAAATCGACGACTACACCAATTTTGTTGGTATTTACGGCGCAAAAGGCTTGGCATATATCAAAGTTAACGATAAGAGCGATTTAGAGAATGGCTTGCAATCGCCGATTGTTAAATTCTTACCAAACGAAGTGCGTCGGGCGATTTTAGATCGTACAGCGGCTGAAAATGGTGATTTGATTTTCTTTGGCGCAGATAAAGCGAAGATTGTTAATGAATCGCTGGCGGCTTTACGTGTGAAGTTAGGTGAAGATTTGAACTTGTTGCAAGGTGAATGGCAAGCCTTGTGGGTTGTTGATTTCCCCATGTTTGAAAGCGACGGCAAAGGCGGCTTAACATCGGTTCACCACCCATTTACTTCGCCTGCGTGTAGCGTAGAAGAGCTATTGGCAGCGCCAGAAAAAGCCTTGTCAGTTGCCTATGACATGGTGTTAAACGGTACCGAGTTGGGCGGTGGTTCAATTCGTATTCACCAGCAAGATATGCAACAAGCGATTTTTGGCGTGTTGGGCATTGATGAACAAGCGCAACGCGAGAAGTTTGGCTTCTTGTTAGATGCCTTGAAATACGGTGCGCCTCCGCATGGTGGCTTGGCGTTTGGTTTAGATCGTTTGGTGATGTTGATGACGGGCGCAAAATCAATTCGTGAAGTCATTGCGTTCCCGAAAACACAAACTGCATCGTGTGTAATGACTGACGCGCCAGCGCCTGTTTCGACACATCATTTGAATGAGTTAGGTATTCGTTTACGTCGCAAAGACGAAAAGAGTTCTAGCTAAAGCAATAAATTGTTAGTCCAAGGCTGGTTTTTCCAGCCTTGTTTTTAAGTGAGGAGTTTTTATGGCGGGTCATAGTAAGTGGGCCAATATTAAACACCGCAAAGCGGCACAAGATGCCAAGCGTGGCAAAATTTTTACCAAGATTATTCGTGAATTAACCGTTGCGGCGCAGCAGGGCGGCGGGCTTCCTGAAGATAATCCGCGTTTACGCACCATCATGGATAAAGCGTTAACGGCGAATATGACTAAAGACACCATTCAACGCGCGATTGATCGCGGGGTTGGTAATGCCGATAACACCAACATGGAAGAGATTACCTATGAAGGTTATGCGGTTGGCGGTGTAGCAGTTTTAGTTGAAACCTTAACCGATAACCGCAACCGTACCGTGGGCGAAGTGCGCCATGCGTTCAGTAAACGCGGTGGTAGCTTGGGTACCGACGGTTCGGTGGCTTATTTATTTACTCGGCAGGGTGAGATTAGCGTTGTTAATGCCGATGAAGAACAAGTGATGGAAGTGGCATTGGAGGCTGGCGCGAATGACGTTGAAGTGCAGGACGATGGCAGCATTTTGGTAGTGACCGCTTGGGAAGACTTTCTAGCGGTGAAAGATGCACTGGTTGCCGCAGGTTTGGATGCTACCGGCGAAATTACTATGTCAGCGTCAACCAATGCCGATATTGACGATGTTGAAACCGCGCAGAAAGTGATTGCCTTGATTGATATGTTGGAAGATTTAGACGACGTACAAAACGTTTATACCAACGTTGCGTTTTCGGATGAGGTTTTGGAAAAACTTGACGCTTAAATAATGTGGTGCGGCAGGACGCCGCACTTTAGCATTGCACATTATTACCACTGCTATCCTCAACAATCCCATCACCGTTTTTGTCACTCGCAAAATATAAGCGTCCCGCTGCATTTAATATCAGCAAAAAAGCATTTTTAGTATTGCCATTATGAGGGCAGAATAGGAAGCTACCGTTCTGGTAGTAAGTCATACCATTGCTTTGCCATTGCAAGTAGGTTTTATTGCCGAACGAGCGCCATAGTAAACGACCTTGGTAGGATTTTAAGTCGAATATACGCAGCAATTCTTCACCGGCGTCTAAGTTACCATTAGTGTTGCTATCGATAAAAATCAGTAGGGTTTTGTTGCTCCAATCGGCGCTGTTAATGCATTGCTGCTGCTCATTACCTGCGCAAACCGTGAGCGTTTTGCCTTTGGCAAGCGCTTGGGCGCGCGCAAACTGCATAAAATGCTGTAGGCCATAAGCAGCCTGCTGGCTGCGATGTTTTTCAATTAGTTGGCTAAATGAGGGGAAAGCAAGGGCGGCGGCAATACTTATGATGGCCATAACCACAAGCAATTCGAGTAAACTGAAAGCTGACATCCTTTTCATGGTGCGTCCTTTTGTTGTTTAATCTAAACCAAATTTCTGTAATTTATAGCGAATAGTACGAAAAGTAATCCCTAATAATTCAGCCGCTTGGGTTTTGTTGTACTGGGTTCGTTCAAGTGCTTGTTGTAGGATTTTCTTCTCGATTTCTTCGATGTATTCGTCATAGCGTCCAACCGCTTGCTGCAAGTTGATAGCTCCTGATGAATGTTGCTCGGTTGCTACCGATGGCGTTGTATCAGCTTGTAAACGTAAGTCGGAAGCGTAAATGGTGTCGTTTTCACACAGAGTAAATGCGCGCTCCAATATATTTTCCAGTTCACGTACGTTGCCCGGAAAGCTATAGGTTTGTATCAGTTGCAGCGCGTCTTTGTTAAGCGTTGCTTTCGGGGCTTCATAGCGTTTAGCGATTTTTTCCAAAATAGCATCGGCCAGTTCTTCGATATCGCTAGGACGTTCACGCAGGCTGGGCACTTGCAGCTCAATGACGTTGATACGATAGAATAAGTCTTGTCTAAAACTACCGTTTCTAACTTCTTCGCCTAAATTTTTATGGGTTGCACTTAAAATCCGCACGTCCACGGGCGTTTCTTGTGTTGCGCCAATGGGTCGAATAGATTTTTCTTGAATGGCGCGCAGCAATTTGACCTGCATATCTTTAGGTAAATCAGCGACTTCATCTAAAAATAAAGTACCGCCTTCGGCAGCTTTAAATAAGCCCGCTTTCTTTTCATTTGCGCCAGTAAAACTGCCTTTTTCGTGACCAAAAAATTCACTTTCCATTAACTCGGAAGGAATGGCGCCGCAGTTAACGGCAATAAAAGGTTGAGAGGAGCGCGCGCTTTGTTGGTGGATCATGCGCGCTACTAATTCCTTACCGCTACCCGACTCGCCGTGAATAAACACAGGTGCAAGGCTGCGAGCGAGTTTAGCGATATGTTTATGCAGTTGTTCAATAGCTTCGCTTTTGCCCAAGAGTTGGCTGCTAGCAGGGTGGTTGGAAGCAGCACCGTGTACTTTTAACGCGGATTGCACCAATGCACGCAGTTTAGGCAAATCAATCGGTTTGGCAACATAATCAAAAGCACCTGCTTTCATCGCCGCGATTGCGGTTTCCATATTGCCGTAAGCCGTAATCATGGCGACGGGAATGTGTGGGTATTTGTTCTGAATATGCTCAATGATTTGCAAGCCGTTGCCATCGCCTAAATTCATATCGGTCAGGCATAGGCGAAATGTGTGTTTTTTAAGTGCGTCTAAGGCTTCGTCAACGCTACTTGCGGTTACGCAATCCAACCCCATGCGGATCAGGGTTAACTCAAGTAACTCGCGAATATCGGGTTCGTCATCGACAACCAGTATTTTTTCTTGACTCATTTATTCAATTCCACGGTTTAAACGGCGCTGTAAATGGGCAAACTGAATTTGGAAATAGCCTTGGCCGTTGGCATCATACAGGTAATCTAGCATAGCTTGGTTCATTTCGCATAATTCACGGCAGATATAGAGGCCTAAGCCGGTGCCTTGCGTGTGGGTGGTATAAAACGGTTCGAATATTTTATCAACGTCTTCTGGCTTAATGCCTAAGCCGTTATCGCGCACTTGTAGTTGCACTTTATCGTCTTTGCTATCAGCAAAAAAGCTAACCGAATAGCCTTGCTGGTTTTTGTCGCTATGCGTAATGGCGTTATCAATTAAGTTGTTAAGCACTTGTTGCAACTGACCTTCATCAAACGGCACTAAAATGCTTTCATCAACCTCAAGCTGATAATCAATTGTGATGTTTTTAACCTGCTCCAATTGCTGGATAATACGCAAGATCAGGCTGTGTAAATTGATTTTTTCGATGTTAGCGGGTGTGCGACGGGAAATATTTAATACGTTACCGATAATGCCATTTATCCGCTGCACTTGGTTTTCAATCATCTGTAATAAGCGCTTGTCTGCGGTTTCTAGGTGCTCAGACTCGCTAAGTAGTTGGCTCGCGTGATTGATGGTGCTGAGCGGATTGCGGATTTCGTGGGCGATACTGGCGCTTAAACGGCCTAAGGAAGCTAGTTTAATATGTTGTGCTTGTTGAGTTAGCTCACTTTGGTTCTCTAAAAACAGAATGATATCGCTATGGACTTGTTCGGGCTGGATTGTGGAAAAGCTAATTTTTAGACTGGGAAAGCCGTTTTTTTGTTGAATAATTGGTGTCTTATAGTTGGGTTGGTTTAACCATTGCTGCAACGCTTCTTGCAGGTTGCTAGGAAGCAGACCGCTTTCGATAAGGGGCGTTTCTAATAATGATTTGGCACTTTCATTAAAGTTGCTAATGGTTTGTTGCGGACTGAGTACGATAATCCCTGTTTGCATTTTTTGTAGAATAAGCTGGTTAGTCATGGCTAGATTTTGCGCAAGCCCTTGTTTTTCATCAACGAGCAATTCGGTTTTACGAATGGATTTGGCAACCAGTTGCGCGACTAAAGAAGCTGCAAAAAACAAGCCACCGAGCAAGCCCGCTGGAACAAAATATTTGACTTGCTCAGGCGAGAGCATAGCGCTCCAGGCAATGTGTAATAAGATGCCAAGTGAGCTAATGGCAGCGATGAAATAAGCAAAAACACCATAGAAGAAAATGCCTGCAATGGTAATGGGCGAGAGCAATAAAATAGCTAAACCAGTACTAAAGCCTCCTGCAAAATGCAAACAGGCCAGACAGAAAGCAACGTCAATAACAATGGCAAAAAACAGACTGAATTTGTTGGGGATATGTGCTTTTGCTAGCGTGAAAAGCTGCGCGCTAGTGGCTAAAAGGAAATAAACACCCACGGAAGCAATAAACTCGTAACTTTCATAATTGCCGTTTAAGCCAATTTGTAAGTCAACCAAACTTATAATAAATAAAACTACCGCCAAAATAATGCGGAACGTTAGGTAGGTGAGTGCGAGGCGGTAGGTGTTGTTGCTTGAATGCATTATTTAAAGTCTGTGAGTTTACTATTTAATCCTGAGTTTGATTGTACAAGTTTTAAATCAAAAGGCGTAATAGAATGCAGACAATCAAGGCAATAAAAAAGGTGAGACTGGCTCACCTTTTGGTATCGAAGGTAGGGTTATGGATTAGCCACCAACCACTGATTCAAAGTGTTGATGTCTTCAGGGCTGAGTGTGCCTGCAAATTTTTTCAATTCAATCATGCTGTTAATGTAATCGTAGCGCGCGTTAGAGTAATCGCGTTGCGCTGCGAATAATCCGCGTTGGGCGTTTAATACGTCAACAATATTACGCGTTCCGACGTTATAACCTGCTTGAATAGCATCTAAAGCACTTTGCGCGGAAACAATTGCTTGCTTACGTGCCGAAACAGTTTGCATCGAGGTTAGCGCAGTAATAAATTGGCTGCGAGTTTGTTGGGTAACAATACGTTCAGTGCCTACCATGTTTTCTTTAGCCATATCGTATTGTGCGTAGGCTTGGCGACGTTTTGCGCCGACTGCGCCGCCGCTGTATAACGGAACGGATAAACCAATGCCAACACTCCAGTTGTCGTTATCAACATCTGCATCCTTTTTATATTTGGCAACGCCCGTAACACTTGTAGCGTCAAGCGTGTATGCTTCACGATCGCCTGATAAGTTTGACTTAGAAACAGAGGCTTGCAAGGCAACCACGGGATAGTGATTGGCTTTTGCTGCTTTAGCTTGATACTCAGCTACGCTTTCACTCGATAGCGCCAATTGCACACTGGGATTGTTTTTTAGAGCAGTATTTACCCATTCCTGCATATCGGCTGGCTCAGGTGAAACAACGGGAAACGCTTCTGCTAAAGTGTCAATCTTGCTATGAGTGCCGCCAGTGAGTAGCGACAAAGCTTGATAAGCAATTTGCAAATAACCTTGGTTAGCAATTAAACCTACGTTTGCCATATCATAAGCGGCTTGAGCTTCGTTAACGTCGGTAATGGCCACTAAGCCTACGTCAAAACGTTGTTGCATTTGATCAAGCTGTTGTTTCATCGCTTTTTCTTCTGCAATACTGGATGCCAAGTTGCTTTCGGCGCGTAAGACTGAAAAGTAAGCTTGGACGGTTCGTGTTATCAGATCTTGTTGATTATCAACGAACTTGATTTGGGCTTGCTTAGTTAACTCTTTACCACTCTTGAAGTTATACCAAGAGCTAATATTTAATAATTGCTGCGTCAGTGTAAGGCCGACGTTAAGTGTTGTGCCGCGCGTTTCTGATGTTCCTAAGGCCTTGCTAATGATTTCATCTGGTTTGTTCGTGGTTTGTTTTTGATTGGCATATGCCACGCCTGCGTTCAATGACAGTTGCGGCAACAACGCCCCGCGCGCCATATTTTTCGCTTCAGAATTAGCGCGAAATTCTGCTTCCGCCGCACGCATCATAGGATCGTTTTGTACGGCAGCTTGGTAGATCTCTGATAAATCATCCGCAAAAGTAGATAATGCAAACGTGCTACAAGCCAAAAACACCGACGTTGTGAGTAATGAGCGCATAGAAGACAACCCTGTTTTGTTATATTCTGACCATCTTAGCAAACTTTTAAATATAGATAGATGGCGTTCAGTTAAACTTACTTAACTCTGTTAGGAAACTATTATCGCAAGCTTTGCTTGAATAAAACAGTACCTTATCCACTGAGTTACTTTAAAATTTAACCGATTAAAAAAGTTTTTGACAACAATGTCAAATCAAATGCGTTAGCTTGTCAAAGTTTCATCATAGAACTTTAAACCCTTGGCAAATGATGACAAAGTTATCGCTTTGCGATGTTAATGTTTGATGCTGAGCTTATTGAGCGTTAATATTGCTTTTCATAGCAGATAAAGACATAACAGCGCGATATCAATGTTATGCCAACAATAATAATGACAACAGTTACGGAATAGCGCGTGCCCTATACATTAGTACAAATTACGGATTGTCACTTAGGTAAAAAACAGCATGATACCTTGCTAGGCTTGGACGCCGATCTGAGCTTGTCGTTGGTGTTGGAAAGACTTAACCAGAGCTTTCCCAAGGTTGATGCGTTAGTGTGTTCGGGCGATTTAAGTAATGAAAGTGACACGATTGAACCTTATCAGCGTTTAGATGCTTGTTTGCCTAAGCAAGTGCCACAATATTGGTTGCCAGGCAATCACGATGAAAATGCGCTGATGGAAGCTTATTTGCAAGCATCGCATCAGTTTTTAGGTGATTTTGCTTTGGGTAATTGGCATGTCACCTTGCTTGATTCTTCCGTTTTGAATGAGGTGGGCGGTTTTTTAGCTATCGCTGAAATTGAACGCGCGGTTGCGGTATTAGAAAAATACCCAGAGAAGCATCATATTATTTTTCTGCATCATCATTTAAAACCTGTGGGTTGCCAGTGGTTAGACGGGCAACGCGTCAGTAATGCTGATGATGCTTTGGCAGTTTTTATGCGCTATCCGCAATTGAAAATGCTGGTGTGTGGTCATGTGCATCAGGAAAGCCAGCAAACAGCGGGGCATGTTCAGTTGTATTCTACGCCATCAACCTGCATTCAATTTAAACCACACAGCGAGCAGTTCGCAGTGGGCGCTGAAATGCCTGGGTTTCGCTGGTTTTTATTGCACGATGATGGTCGTTACCAAACGGGCGTAACGCGCATTGAGCAGCAGGACTTGTCGATAGACTTTGCCTCCGCTGGTTATTAATGCAACTCGATATTATCATGCTAGCTGCGGTATCATAAGCGCTTGTGATAATTGCCACTTCATCTACTTTTAACGATATTTATCAGCCATTTTGCTTGGCTAAAACGGAGTAAACACGGTGTCTGACTATACGTCCAGTTCCATAGAGGTTTTAACGGGGCTTGATCCGGTGCGTAAGCGTCCGGGTATGTACACGGATACAACACGACCCAATCATCTTGCGCAGGAAGTGATTGATAACAGCGTCGATGAAGCGTTAGCAGGGCACGCCTCGCAAATTGATGTGGTGCTTTATAAGGATAATTCGTTAAGTTGTACGGATAATGGCCGTGGAATGCCTGTGGATATTCATCCCGAACAAGGTAAGCCAGGGGTGGAGGTTATTTTAAGCACCTTGCACGCGGGCGGTAAGTTTTCTAATAAAAACTATCAGTTCTCAGGTGGTTTGCACGGTGTGGGTGTTTCTGTAGTGAATGCGCTTTCATCGCAATTAGACGTTACTATTCGTCGCGACGGTAGTGTGCATCACATGCAGTTTCAGGACGGTGAAAAAAGTACTGAACTAGCGGTTATTGACAGTTGCGGACGCCGCAATACGGGTACCAAAATTCATTTTTTGCCCAATCCAAAATATTTTGATAGTCCTCGTTTTTCAGCGCCACGCTTGCGTCATATTCTTCGTGCTAAAGCGGTTTTGTGCCCCGGTTTACGCATCACCTTTAAAGATGAAAACACCGGCGACCGAGATGAATGGTATTACGAGGATGGTTTAAACGATTATTTGTTATCCCATACCGATGGTTTTGACTGTCTGCCTTTAATGCCGTTTAGTGGCAGTCTTATTCAGCAGCAGGAAGCAGTGGAATGGGCAGTACAGTGGTTTGTTGAAGGCGGCGATTTAATTCAAGAAAGCTATGTTAACTTAATTCCAACCGCGCAAGGCGGCACGCATGTGAATGGTCTGCGTACAGGCTTATTGGAGGCAATGCGCGAATATTGTGAATTTCGAAATTTATTGCCGCGCGGTGTGAAATTAAGTGCCGATGATATTTGGGATAAGTGTAATTTTATCTTGTCAGCTAAAATGGTCGATCCACAATTTTCAGGGCAAACCAAAGAGCGTTTATCCTCGCGTGAGAGCGCTAGTTTTGTAGCGGGCGCGGTGAAAGATGCCTTTAGCTTGTGGCTGAATCAAAACACCGATGATGCCGATAAGCTTGCCGAAATTGCTATTTCTAATGCACAAAGCCGTTTGCGTAAGGCAAAAACTGTAGTGCGTAAGAAAACCACGGCAGGGCCCGCGTTGCCCGGTAAATTAGCCGATTGTTCAGGGCAGGATGCGATGGCTGGCGAAATCTTTTTTGTAGAGGGTGATTCGGCGGGCGGTTCAGCTAAGCAAGCGCGAGATAGAACGTTTCAGGCCATCATGCCGTTGCGCGGTAAAATTTTAAATACGTGGGAAGTGGATTCTCAGGAAGTGTTGGCATCGCAAGAGGTGCATGATATTTCAGTGGCGCTAGGCATTGATCCTGGCACTGATGATTTGTCAGGCTTGCGCTATGGAAAAGTGTGTATTTTGGCGGATGCGGACTCCGATGGTTTACACATTGCAACCTTGCTTTGTGCATTATTTGTTAAGCATTTCCGTGCGTTGGTGAAAGCGGGGCATGTGTTTGTTGCTATGCCGCCGCTATATCGTATCGATATTGGTAAAGAGGTTTTTTACGCGCTAGATGAAGCTGAAAAAACTAGCATTCTTAATCGTGTAGCAGACGAAAATAAACGCGCGAAAGCGCAGGTAACGCGTTTTAAAGGCTTGGGTGAGATGAATCCTTTGCAATTGCGTGAAACCGTTATGAATAAAGATACGCGTCGATTAATGCAGTTGCAGATTGATGATGAAGACGAGCAAGAAACCAATGAACTGATGGATATGTTGCTAGC
>CAZMQC010000004.1:15301-19070 GCA_964568295.1 uncultured Spongiibacteraceae bacterium
AGATTGATGATGAAGACGAGCAAGAAACCAATGAACTGATGGATATGTTGCTAGCTAAAAAACGTTCGTCTGACCGTAAAGAGTGGTTAGAAGAAAAAGGTAATTTGGCAGAAATTGTCTAGTTGGGTTCGCTAGGACAATGATTTGAATGCGCCCGTTATTGAGGAGGTAACGGGCGCACTTATGAGGCTGGGACTATTTTCTAAACTGCTTGAAATCGGGTTCGCGTTTTTCAATGAACGCCATCACCGCTTCGATATTCTCTGGGCCACCTGCCAGTTTATCCATACCTTCACGCTCAATTTTTACCGCTGCATTTAAACCAATCGTATGCGCTGCTTTGAGGCAACGCTTGGTTTCTTGCAAGGAACGAACAGGCCATTGGGCAATTTGCTTGGCTTTTTCAAGGGCATGATTAAGCAATGCATCATCAGTACATTTGTCTGTGGCTATGCCAACGCTAACGGCCCGGTCTGCGTCAATCCATTCAGCGGTATAGAATAGCTCAGCAGCACGGCGGCTGCCAATCATGGCTTGTAGCATATAACTTGCAGCAAATTCAGGTACTAAACCTAAGTTGGCAAAAGGTAGGCGCATTTTTAATGACTCGCCAACATAAACTACGTCGCAATGGAATAGTAAAGTTGCGCCGCCGCCAACCGCAATGCCTTTAGCCGCCGCAACCATCGGTTTATCAAAATCGATCACCGCTTGTTGTGCAGTATAAAACGGGTGTTCAGCCGAGCTGCCATCGCCTGAGAAGTCCGATAAATCCATGCCAGAAGAAAAGTCTTTGCCCGCGCCTGTGAATAATACGCAAGCCACTGCTGGGTTGTCCTTGGCTTGGTTTAATTCATCGGCCAGCGCTTGCCAAGCGGGGCGATTGAAAGCATTTTTCTTATCAGGACGATTGAAAGTAATGTGTAAAATGCCATGATCATCAAGCTGGCTTAGCAAAACGGAGTTGTCAGACATAATAAATATTCTTAAAAGTTAAATTTCTTAGCGTACTCAACTAGCTCGTCAGGTGTAAGCGGCTTGCTGAAGTAATAGCCTTGGATAATATCACAGCCATTCTGAGTTAAGAATGCAAGCTGCTCATCGGTTTCTACGCACTCAGCCACCACGTCTAAACCTAGACCATGTCCGAGTGTCATAATGGCATTCACAATACCGTCATTTTGAGGGCTGGTGCCAATCTTGCGGATAAAGCTACCATCAATTTTCAGCGTTGAAACAGGTAGGTCAATCAAATAGCTTAAGCAGGAATACCCCGTGCCAAAGTCATCAATCGCTACGCGGAAGCCGTTTTCATGCAAAGTGTTCAGATTTTTCTGACATTGATCGCCACCGTCTAAGAAAGTCTCTTCGGTGATTTCTAATTCGATATAGCGCGGCTCGATATGATAAAACGCTAATTGCTTATGAATTTTTTCAACAATATCCGATTCTGCTAGCGTTGATGGCGGTAGATTAAGCGCGATATTAATCGGTTTTATGCCCATGATGCGCCAACTTGCATGTTGCTTACAGCAGGCTTCTAAAACAAATTCACTGATTTTATTAATCAGCCCGATTTCTTCGGCAAGCGGGATAAACTGGCCCGGTGAAACAAAACCCAGTTCGGGATCGTTCCAACGAATTAAAGCTTCAACACCCGCAAGCGTATTGGTTTTAATATTAATCTTAGGCTGGAATGCCATGTGCAGTAGCTTGTTATCAACTGCATGACGTAATTTGGTTTCCAAGGTAAGGCGATCAAGCGCGCCGCTGTCCATGGAGGCATCATAAAAAGCAAAATTACCCGCGCCACGATCCTTGGCTTTGTACATACTAATGTCGGCATTTTTCAATAGGGTAAAGGCTTCTTTACCATGTTCTGGATAAAGACTAATGCCAATACTGGTTGAAATATGGAACTCGCGATTAGCTAAATGGATAACTTTTTCCAGCTCTTTGTTAATCTCTTTAGCCAGTTTTTCAATGGCTTGACGGCTTTCGACATTGCTTACGAAAATAACAAATTCGTCGCCGCCCCAACGCGCGATATTATCTTTGCTATCAATCACGGTGGATAAGCGCTGCGCTGCAATTTTTAATACCTCATCGCCAATACCATGCCCAAGGTTATCGTTAATCACTTTGAAGCGGTCTAAGTCCATAAATAAAATAGCGACTTGGCTTTTATCTTGGTCAGCTATGTAGATTTGATGTTCAAGCTGTTCAATCAGGAAATGGCGGTTAGGCAGCTTGGTTAATGAGTCATAATTGGAGCGTTGGTGTAATTGGCGAGTGCGTAAATTAACTAAGTCTTCTAACTCCTCACCATGGGTTCTTAGCTTGTCATCACGTTGTTTGATGGCATCCAGCATGGCGTTAAAGCCATTAATTAATTGACCAATTTCATCTTTAAAGGTGGTTTTTAGGCGCTGGGCATAGTCTTTGTTACTGGTGACATGCTGCATCATTGCCACCAAGTCTTTAATCGGCTTACTGAGCCAGCGTTGCAGTAGTAGCGAGAGGAAATAGGCGAGCAATAAACTCATAATAAAAACGCCAAGCGTGATGAAGCCGTGGCGTTTCATTTGTTCGTTTAAATCGCTGGTATCTTCGGCTAAAAATAAATAGCCAATCAGCTCATTATCAAATTCGATTTTTCTAACCACTTCAATGTGATTGGTGTATTGGTATGTACCAGGCGCGTAATTTTCAAAAATAGGGCGGATATAGTGCTGGCGGCTTTCGTAGTTGGCAAAAAACGCTTTATCTGCGTCATAAATGCCGACATAAAGAATGTTTTTGTCTTGTATTAGCGTGCTTAATTGGTCTTGTGCTGCAAAAGAATCATGGAATAGCAAGGAGGATATGATTGTACCCGTAATAAGCTGCATTTTACTTTCTAATTGCAGAGCTTGAGTTTTTTGGTAGCTATTGAGGTTATTAAAGAAATACAGAGCAGAAGCTAATAGCAACGAAAAAGCATTGATCAGAATGATAATAATGATTTGTTTAGAGTGCAGAGAAAGCGACTGATACCAATTTTTCATATACTACATATTATTATTTTTTTGGTTTCTGCTTATTCAATCTTTGCGACAATTAGTAAAATTGACACAAGAATAGTTATATGTTGACGCAGTCCAATATAGGCTAAGCAATACGTTCAAACAATGTTTTTTGTTTACATTACAAGTTTGTAAATAACTGTGCGGCATTATCGTATAGGATTTTTTATGATGCATTGATTTAGTGCATGTAAAAGCGATTTTATTGTGCTTGGGTCAATCTGGCTTTCAAGTGCAAAAATGGTGCTGTTAACGGGGCCTTGTTCAACGGCCAAACACCAATCAGGTAACGACTTGTAGCAATGCAGCAGATTTTCTAATAATGCCGCAGGTGGTCTTTTTTGTTCGGGCCAGAACCACTCTTTGCTGTGCGGATTGCGGATTGCTAAATAGCGCTCTTGCAATAGGCTATTAGCGATGACTTGCGAAAAACCAATGCTCAGTAATAGCTTGTTGTATTCTCGCTGTAGAATAGCTGGCAATTGTGGCGGCGTGACTTGAATTTTGATGCCTTGCTCAATCAGCTTTAGACGCCTTTCTGCCCGTTGCTGCTCAGCTTTACTGGGTTTGAGCAATAACAACGGCCATGCCATCATGCCGATAACCAGTAAGATTAGTATGATGGACCAAATGCTCATAAATAGTTTACACCGTATCCGTTTTTTGTTTGAATTCGCATAAGTCGCGAATCAGGCAGGAGCCAC
>CAZMQC010000004.1:19170-22424 GCA_964568295.1 uncultured Spongiibacteraceae bacterium
ACCGTATCCGTTTTTTGTTTGAATTCGCATAAGTCGCGAATCAGGCAGGAGCCACATTTAGGGTTTCTAGCGGTGCAGACGTAGCGACCGTGTAAAATCAGCCAATGATGGGCATCGCGTAAATAGGCTTTGGGAATTACTTTGAGCAAGTTTTTTTCTACCTCAAGTACGGTTTTGCCGGGTGCTAAATTAATGCGATTGGCAATCCGAAAAATATGAGTGTCAACGGCCATGGTTGGGTGGCCAAAAGCAGTATTTAATACGACGTTGGCAGTTTTTCTACCCACGCCGGGTAAGGCTTCAAGCGCTTGCCTATCATCAGGCACTTCGCCGTTATGTTGTTCGATTAATAGCTTACAGGTTTTAATTACGTTTTCGGCTTTGCTATTAAATAAACCAATGGTCTTAATGTATTCTTTTAAGCCTTCTACACCTAGATCGTAAATCGCTTGCGGCGTATTGGCGACGGGAAATAGTTTGTCGGTTGCTTTGTTCACCCCCACGTCGGTCGATTGTGCCGAAAGAATCACCGCAATTAATAACTCAAAGGTTGAGCTGAAATTTAGCTCGGTAGTAGGATTGGGATTGTTTTCCTGAAAACGGCGAAAAATTTCCGTGCGTTTAGCTTTGTTCATGCGATGCGTCCTGTTACACGTTGGCGGCGACTCAGACTATCAATTAACGGCGTGACTTTCGCTTGTTGTTGCTTGTGCCAATAATATTGCGCGATAGCAAACACAGCGGCTAATAGTAGCAAGCCGCCGGCAGGTTGAATAAAAAAGCTGATACCTAGCCATTGCGCTGAGCCTAGTAGTTGCCTTATGGCTGTTAAAGTCAAAACTAACCCAAAAAAACTGAGTGCGGTAAATGCTGCCGTTTTCACGCTATTTTCTTGTTCAAGCAAACCATAAACTAAGCAGTTGCCAGCAATCAGCGGTAGTAAAACACCCATAGAAAGCGACCATTCGGGCAAGTAAGCGGCAAACAGTAATTGCGCTAAAGTTACTAAGCTGGCAACGGTAAATGCCATAAAAATGAGACGGAAGTTGTGAGTGATATGCGCTTTGATGGCGAAAAAAACTAAACTGCTCGCCATTAATACGGCTGCCATAAGGCTACCGAGCACTAAAGCATGTAAAAAACTATTGCTCATCATCAGCAGTGGGCATAAGCCTAAGCACTGGGCAAGAATAAGATGGCGGTCACTGATTTTCATAAATATCCTGTTGCGATTTGACCATAAATAAAGCTTGTTCTATAGAGCGTGATAGCGCGCGTGCGGTAACGCTGGCGCGGCTTATTTGGTCGAAACGAGTATCACTTGCGAGGGCATTATGTTGCAAAAACTGCGCTATAAATGCCTGCATGTCGCCTGTATAGCTAGCAGTTTCTTGATGATTTAATACTATGACGTTAATTAATGTACCGTCGGGTCGCACGGCTAACGCTAACTCTAGCAGGCCCATAAAGCCTTTTTCTTTGAGCAGCACTATATAAATCGTTTGCTGATGGTATTGAATCAGGTAAAGCGCATCATTAGCAGTGGGCTTAATTTGCGCATCACGATAGTTGATATTAGGTAAAAGCTGTTCTAAAAACTGCCAGCGCTGTTGTTCAATATGCGCTAAGCGTGTTGCTTTGGTTAATTGACTAGTAAGCAAAACGGCAATAATTAAGCCCGCCATAACAGCCCATACCTTAATGCTGCGCATGGGTGTATTCCTTGTTGGCTAGGTCGTCGAATGTGCCTGCTAAGGCGTTCGCCAATAAAATACTAAAGGCGATGCTATCGGCGTAGCTGGAATAGTGGCGCAGTAATACAACCGTGCAACCAATAAAAAAACCATACAATAGTTTGGCTTTGGGATTTTTAGGAGCGGTAACGGGTTCGCTAACAATAAAAAATGCTGCAAAAAAAGTGCCACCAGCAAAGAGGTGGAACAACGGAGAACCCCAAGAATTCGAACTGCCTGCGTCATAACATAAGCCAGACACCACAATCACGCCCAGCAACATCGCGATAGGCGCTCGCCAATCAATGACTTTTCTAGCCATTAAATAAGCACCACCGAGTAAAAAACCAAAGTTGACCCAATCCCAGTATTGAGTGGCAAAGCGCCCAAGCTCATTATGCTGCTGCCATAATTGTTCCAGCATCAACCCTTGCGGATTGGCAATTAAGTTAAGCGCGGTTGCGGCGGTAAAACTGTCAATAGGCTGGCTTAAACCGAATACCAAATTGAAACATTGTTTCAGTGAAATAAAATCATCAATGGGGTAATAACTGACTTGTTCTGGAAAACTCACCAATACAAATGCAAAGCCAGCCATGGCTGGATTGAATAGATTTTTACCCAAGCCGCCATAGAGTTGCTTGACCACGATAATGGCAAACAAACTCGCCAAAATACACACATACCAAACGCTGGCAGGCGGTAAGCACAGTGCAATAAAACCGCCAGTTAGATAGGCGCTAGAATCCTTAGCTAATGGTTGTTGTTGGCGTAGTCTTAATGCTATTTTTTCAGCGGCTAAGGCCGTGCCAATGCATAGCAATAAATTGCTTAACACGCCAAAACCGAATAAAAAGCTCGCCAAAAAAACCGCAGGTAAGGTGGCATATTTGACCTGCTGCATCCGCCATTGCAATGATCTATCCATTAGCCTAACTTCTCGCTTAATTCTTGGCGCATTTTAGCCAAAGTAGTTTCCATAACCTCTTTGGCAGGGCTTTTGGCATGAACTAACTTGTCTTCTAGCGTTTGAATGCGCTGCCTAAGTAGGGTGATTTCGTCGCTTTCTATGGCATCTTCTATGATTACGGATTCAGCTACTTTTTCTTTTGCCTTAGCTAAGGCTTTGGCAACGGGGTCGTCTTGTAAAGCCCGTGCCTGTTCGCGTTCTTGTTGTCTAGCTAGGCGCAGCGCTTGCTTTTCTTGTTCTTGTTTCGCTATTCGCGTGTTATGTTTTTCATAGCCTTCACGTGCTTTATCGGATTTGGTTTTTGGGTTGGCAGCGGCCTCGATAAATACCATATCAATACAATCGACGGGGCAAGCATCCACGCACAGATCGCAGCCAGTGCAATCTTGCTCAATGACGGTGTGCATTAATTTTGGCGCACCAATAATGGCATCAACAGGGCAGGCTTGAATACATTTGGTGCAGCCAATACATTCTTCTTCACGAATAAATGCCACGGCTGGCGGACGTTCATGCGTATCTAACGGCAAGTAAGGGCGGTTTAATAAGGC
>CAZMQC010000005.1:0-3683 GCA_964568295.1 uncultured Spongiibacteraceae bacterium
TAACCCTCAACGGCCTAACCGACGGCACTTATTCCGCGCTATTACCTATCTTTTTAGTTGTTACCGCTTATTCCTTTTTATTGGTTAAGCCTTTGCAATGTTTAATTCAGCAAAGCCAACCGTAAAGAGGTCGCAAAAAATACGCTATAGCAGTAAAATAGCCGCTTTTTTAGCAAGCACTGTTAGCGAGATAACGACGTGGCTGTCCACTTTGTAGAAAAATCACAATTACCCACCACCTGGGGCATGTTTACTATTTATGGCTTTCAAGATGATGCCAATGGTAAAGAACATGTTGCCTTGGTGCATGGTGATGTGAGTGGTGATGAGCCAGTTGTCATTCGCTTACACTCGGAATGTTTAACGGGCGACGCGTTGTTTAGCCGTCGTTGTGATTGCGGTCCACAGCTTCATGCTGCGCTTGAACGCATTGCCAAAGAAGGTCGCGGCGTATTGCTTTATTTGCGTCAAGAAGGTCGTGGTATTGGCTTAATGAATAAAATCCGTGCCTATGCATTACAAGACCAAGGTGCAGATACCGTTGAAGCCAACGAGCAGTTAGGCTTTCAAGCAGACCAACGTGAATATAGCATGTGCAAACCAATGCTTGAGCACTTAGGTTTAACCCGCATTCGTTTAATGACCAATAACCCTCGCAAAGTAAAAGCGTTGGAAGATGTTGGCATTGACGTTGCCGAACGTATTCCCTTGCATGTAGGGCTAAACCCTTTCAATAAGCGTTATCTAGCCACCAAAGCCGGTAAGTTAGGCCATTGGGTTGATGATGGCTGGCAAGACCACCAAGAAGAACATTAATTCGCCCTTTACGTTATCTATTGCTGTGCCTCTTTTTCTAATTGTTGTCTTATTGCTGGTTTTCTCTACACCTAGCCACGCTTCACAAAAATCCTTAGTTCGCGCTTATCAAAAAGTCACCTACTCATTAAAAGGCGGCAGAATGCAGTTTGTCTGCGATCATGGACTGACTACTTATCGCCTCGTTTCAAGTTATGGCACAAGAGCCAAATTATATTGGCAGGCCAATCTTAATGAATGGGTTGAGCTTGATGACGTGATTTATTTTGATACCAATATGAGTTTTGAAGGCGTGGGCAAAGATGGCGGCATTCCAACCGAGGAATTCACCAAACATATTCATTTGCCCATTTTCAACGATAATTACTCTAATATTCCTAGTCGCTACTTTTATCAAACCAGTAAAACGGAACATATTCCCTATATCTTTATTGTCGATGTCATACAAAATGAGATAACCGCAACCAATGCGGAAGGCATTACCGTTCGATTGATGTTTGACCAACGTAAATATCTTTTAGAACAGGCGTTTCGTACATCAACGCCAGCAATAACCGCAGCTCAGCGTTTACAACAACGAACTGAAGAACAACGACACCAACAGAAACTAATCGAAGCCGCAGAACAGTTTAGCAAGGGCATCACGGTTTCCATCCCGCCCTATCAATACAAATATTCCAATACTTGTTACTTACAATAGAGCCAACTCTCATTGCGAGAGCTGGCGTATCCTTCGATTACAAAATAAATCGACTTAAATCGCGGTCTTGCACCAAATCGCCTAGCTTTTCATTCACTAAATGCGCATCAACAACAAACTCTTTGGCGACGTACTCGCTGGCATCAAACGAAACCTCGTCCAATAAGCGCTCCATCACCGTATGTAAACGTCGTGCGCCGATATTTTCGGTACGGTCATTCACTTCCCAAGCAATTTCCGCCAGCTGGCGAATGCCATCTTCGGTAAAGCGCAATTGAATATCTTCCGTGCCCAGCAAAGCCTGTTGTTGTTTGGTAAGTGATACATCAGGTTCGGTTAAAATACGCACAAAATCATCTGGCGTTAACGCTTTTAACTCGACTCGAATCGGCAAGCGCCCTTGCAACTCAGGAATTAAATCTGACGGTTTCGCCAAATGGAAAGCGCCTGAGGCAATAAACAAAATATGGTCGGTTTTAATCGCGCCATATTTGGTATTAACAGTTGAGCCTTCCACTAACGGTAATAAATCACGTTGCACACCTTCACGCGATACGTCCGCACCGCCCGACTCGCCACGTTTAGCAACTTTATCAATCTCATCAATAAACACGATACCAGTTTGCTCAACCGCTTGCACAGCATAGGCACGCAGTTCTTCTTCATTAACCAGCTTACCCGCTTCTTCCTCTTGAATTTGCTTCATTGCTGCTTTAACGGTTAAACGACGGGTTTTCTTTTTCTCATTAGCAAAATTAGAAAACATATTTTGTAACTGACTGGTCATTTCTTCCATGCCAGGCGGCGCCATAATTTCAACACCAACGTTAGCAGCGGCTACTTGAATTTCGATTTCCTTATCATCCAATTGACCTTCGCGTAACTTTTTACGGAAAATCTGTCTTGTTGCGGAATCGGTTTTATCCTCATCCTCAAAACTTCTAGGCGCTGGCAATAAGGCATCTAATACGCGTTCTTCCGCCGCATCTAACGCGCGATTGCGCACCTTCTGCATTTCCTGCTCACGGAACATTTTTACCGCAATTTCCGCTAAATCACGAATAATGGAATCCACATCGCGCCCAACATAGCCCACTTCGGTAAACTTGGTCGCTTCAACTTTAATAAACGGCGCATTGGCAAGCTTAGCCAGACGACGCGCAATCTCGGTTTTACCAACACCAGTAGGGCCAATCATCAAAATATTTTTTGGCGAAATTTCAGCACGTAACTTTTCATCTAACTGCATTCTGCGCCAACGGTTTCTAAGCGCAATGGCAACCGCGCGCTTAGCCTCGGTTTGCCCAACAATAAACTTATCTAATTCGCTGACAATCTCGCGGGGAGTCATAGAAGACATAATAACCTCTTAGTTCGATTGGCTATCAAGCTCTCGAAGAATGTGATTGTGGTTGGTGTAAACGCATATATCAGCGGCAATGCGCAAGCCTTCGGCAACAATGTCACGCGCACTCATATCGGTGTTATCCATTAATGCACGCGCCGCTGCTTGCGCAAATGAGCCGCCAGAACCAATCGCCAACAAATGATCCTCTGGCTCAATAACATCGCCGTTACCAGTAATGATTAGCGACGTTTCATGGTCAGCAACAATTAATAATGCTTCCAATTGCCGCAATGAACGTTCGGTGCGCCACATTTTGGCAAGCTCCACCGCAGCGCGGACTAAATGCCCTTGGTACTTTTCCAGTTGCGCTTCAAATAGTTCAAATAAAGTAAACGCATCTGCTGTACCGCCCGCAAAACCAGCTAATACTTTGTCGTTATATAGTGTTCTTACTTTGCGAGCATTACCTTTCATTACGGTATTGCCCATAGAAACTTGCCCATCGCCACCAATGACTACTTTGCCATTGCGACGCACGCACAAGATGGTTGTGCCTCGATATTGTTCCACGCTATTACTCCAAGCTTTGAGTGTTAGGTATATGGGGACTAAATCGTTGGTTTCAAGCTATCTTTTTAGCACCAAGGTTGAAACACGATTATTAGCTAAGGTATTTCTCGCCTTATTTAAATCAGAACGCGAGGTAAACGGTCCAACAATCACACGATGCCACGTTGTACCGCTATCGTTTACCGACGACTCGATATTGGCGTTCAACCCCATCAACATAATCTCGGCGCGCTGTTGATTAGCATCTTC
>CAZMQC010000005.1:3783-12266 GCA_964568295.1 uncultured Spongiibacteraceae bacterium
TATTGGCGTTCAACCCCATCAACATAATCTCGGCGCGCTGTTGATTAGCATCTTCCGCACTACGGAATGCGCCCGCTTGCAATACTGCGCGATAAGGCTCATTTTTTACGTCAGGCACAACATCAACATCAACCTTAACGCCCATCTTAGGCAGCTCTTGATAAAAGGTAATATCGGGTTTAACCGATTGTTTCGTCTCTGGTTTGGTAACCTGCTGAACCACTTCATCAACTTGCGGTGTTTTTTGCAGCCAATGGAAGGCCAGTTGCACAACAATCGTGCTAATAACACCCAAAACAAAATACTTAATTCTCAAATTGGGCGTTGAGCTGCTCGCAGGTTTAGCACGCTTAGCGCTCGCCTGCGGTTTCGCTGTCCTTTTTTTCGCGTAATCGTGCGCCATTTACATTTCTTCCACGGCGCTAACGCCCAAAATCGCCAGACCATTTGCCAATACTTGGCGTACTGCAAAACTTAACGCCACACGCGCATCACGCAGCACCTCATCATCCACCATGACTTTATGTGCGTTGTAGTAGCTATGATATTCGCCCGCTAATTGATACAAATACGTCGCAATACTGTGTGGCTCGCGTTTATCCGCTGCAATTTTCAATAATTCAGGGAAGTAAGCCAAACTTTTCAGCAAGGTTTTTTCTTCTTCCTCAGCCAAGCGTGTTAAATCAGCATCGGTATTTAAGGCAATCGCTTGCTCGTCCAATTTGCGTTGCAAACTGCAAATACGCGCATGAGCGTATTGAATGTAATACACAGGGTTATCATTGCTTTGCGATAACGCCAAATCAATATCGAAGGTTAATTGCGCATCAGGACGCCGCGATACCAAGAAATAACGCGTTGCATCACGCCCCACCTCTTCAATCAAATCACGCAGCGTTACATAGCTACCTGCGCGTTTAGAGATTTTCACTTCCTGCCCGCCTTTCATGACCATCACCATTTGGTGTAGCACATATTCAGGCCACGCTTTAGGAATACCTGCATTCAACGCCTGCAAACCCGCGCGCACACGGGTAATGGTGCTGTGGTGATCTGCGCCTTGCTCATTAATCACATACTCAAAACCGCGCTGCCATTTATTATGATGATAGGCAACATCAGGCACAAAATAGGTATAGCCGCCTTCGGACTTACGCATCACACGGTCTTTGTCATCGCCAAATTCCGTGGTTTTTAACCACAAAGCGCCACCTTGTTCATAGGTAAATCCATTGTTAACTAATTGCTTAACCGTTTCTTCAACCTTGCCATCAGCATACAGCGAAGACTCCAAGAAATACACATCAAAACCAACCGCAAACGCTTGTAAATCGAGGTCTTGCTCATGGCGTAAATACGCCACGGCAAACTGACGGATTGCGTCAATATCATCGGCATCGCCGTTACCGGTCACTTCAATATCGCTGGCTTTTACGCTTTGTTTTGCCATAAAGGCGTTAGCAATATCAACAATATAGTCGCCACGATAACCATCTTCTGGCCATTGTTCGCTATCAGGACCAATGCCTTTACAACGCAATTGGGTAGAAATCGCCAGATTATTAATTTGCTGCCCTGCATCGTTATAGTAAAACTCAGCGGTCACATTCCAACCATTCGCGCGCAATAAACGACATAAGGAATCGCCCACCGCCGCGCCACGTCCATGCCCAACGTGTAGAGGCCCGGTAGGGTTAGCGGAAACAAATTCCACTTGTACCTTACGATTTTGCCCACTGTTATTGTGACCAAAGCTTGCACCTTGCTTTAACGCTCGCCAAATCACTTGCCCAGCGGCTTGTTGGTTTAAAAAGATATTGATAAAACCAGGCCCTGCAACAACGCACTCACGAATTAAATCATTGCTTGGCAACGCAGCTATAATTTTTTCTGCCAAATCACGTGGCGACATTTTTGCTACTTTTGCCAACGTCATGGCAATATTACAGGCTTGGTCGCCATGCTCTGGATTTTTGGTACGGTCTAATTGGTAATTGGGCTGTATATCTGCGGCTAAAATACCATCGGCTTGTAACTGTGCAATCGCCGTGTCCAATAATTCGGTAAGTTGTTGTTTCATGAAAAGACTAACTCAAATAAAAAGTCGCTTATTGTAGCGATTTCTGGTTAAAGATTAAATGACAGAAAATTTCATCTCAGCCGTTTTGGCAGCTAAGACATATCTTGCGGATCAATATCAATTGACCATCGTTGACGATGGCTTTTAATCACTTTTTCGCTATGTTGCAAAAGATGATCAATGGATTGTTTTAGCGCTGCACGATGGGTGCTTTGCACCAATAATTGATGGCGAAAATAAAAGGCACGGCGCTGCAAACTGGCTGGCATCGGCCCTATTACTAAACAGGGCTGCCCTTGTAATATTTGCTTAAGCTGATTCAGGCTATTAACCGCCACCTCAGTGGATTTATCTTCCAAACGGATTAAGGCTTGCGCAGAAAACGGCGGCAAGCCTAACACACGCCGCTCGCCCAACAAATCCATCGCAAAACGGTTATAGCCCCAATGAATTAGTTTTTCTAACTGCGGATGTTGCGGATAATGGGTTTGAATAATCGCCTTACCGCGTTTCTCCTCGCGCCCCGCTCGCCCTGTTACCTGCGTCATTAATTGCCCAAAACGCTCAAGCGCACGAAAATCAGTACTGACCAAAGACGCATCGGCATCAACAATTACCACCAACGTAACATTGGGAAAATGATGGCCTTTTGCCAGCATTTGCGTGCCAATCAAAATAGCCGCTTGGCTTTGCTGAATTTGTTCCACCATTTGCGACAAGGCTTGTTTTTGTGAAGTGGTATCGCGGTCAATACGGAAAGTCGGTGTAGCAGGAAAATATTGCTGCAAAGCCAGCTCAAGCCGTTCAGTGCCCACGCCTGTTTTAACCAACTGCTTACTTTGACACACTGGACAAGCAAAAGGTATGCACTCACTTACTCCGCAATGGTGACAACGCAAGGTGTAGTCCTTCTGATGCACCGTCAAGCGCGCATCACAAGCGCTGCACTGCCCAACCCAGCCGCAATCGTGGCAAATTAAACTCGGAGCAAAACCACGGCGGTTGATAAATAACAACGCTTGCTCGCCACGCTGCAAACAGTTAGCAATTTGCTGCAAGCTTTTTTCAGCAATGCCATGTTCCATGGCTTCACGGCGAATATCCAACACTTCGATATCGGGCGTTTGCGCGTTGCCTGCACGCTGCCACATTTGCCAGTGCAGATATTTACCCGACACCGCATTATGCAAGGTTTCTAAACTTGGTGTAGCACTGCCCAAAACAATCGGGATATTTTCAAGCTTGGCACGCATACAGGCCAAATCGCGCGCGGAATAACGCAAGCCATCTTGCTGCTTGTACGACAAATCGTGTTCTTCATCTATAACGATAAGCCCTAAATTATCAGTTGCAGTAAAAATCGCTGAACGTGTACCGATAATAATTTGAGCCACGCCAGCTTTGGCTAATTGCCAATACTTCAAGCGCTGTAAGTCGGTCAAATTGGAATGAAAAATCGCCATCTCGCAGGTAAAGCGGCGTTGAAATCGCTCAATGGTTTGCGGTGTCAAGCCAATTTCAGGTACCAATACCAGAGCTTGCCTACCTTGACGCAAACAATCTTCAATCAGGCGTAGGTAAACTTCCGTTTTACCACTGCCAGTAACCCCCTCTAACAAAGCAACCGCAAACTGCTGCCGAATATCGCCAAATTCGTCGATAACTTTTTGCTGTTCTTGGTTTAGCGCCAACGGGCTAGCATGAATAATTGGCTGAATAGGCTTTATCGGTGCTTGTTTTTGCACAATCAGCACTTGCTGCTGTAATGCTTTTAAGCTTGCAGCACTGATGCCGTATTGCGACTTTTCAATATCCAGCAACGACTGGTTTTGCAGAATAATCTCTAATGCTTTGCGCTGTTGACTTGCTCTGGCTGGAACTTGATTCAATTCCACTTGTGAATGCGCAGGCTGCCAAACCGTTTGCGTCATATCAGACAACGCCAAGCCTTTACGCAAAGCATTAGGCATTGCGGTGGATAGCGCCTCACCTATCGGATGCTGATAGTACTGTGCCGCCCACTGCATAAGCGCCATCATTAAACTATCTAAAACTGGCCGTTCATCTAAAACATTTAAGATTGGCTTTAACGATTCAGTTTCGCCGCTTTCTCGTACTTCAATTGCCACACCAATTAAGGTTTGCCGACCGAATTCAACACACACCCTCGCACCCAATGGCACATCAGGTAAGTTTTTCGGCAAATAGTAATCAAAACATTGCCGTAACGGCACGGGCAATGCCACAGAAACAATCGAATAAAGCATGGTCTAAATCATACCATGAGTAGCATGAACTCGCGCCCAAACCAGCAATAAAAACATCACTTTTACATCGCGCGCCTAACACAGTAAAAAACAAAAATACACTTGAAAAAAGAACAAAATATCGCTATATTTGCCGCCCAATTTAGACCATACGGTGTTAAGCATGGTGTTTAACGGCGGTGTGGTGCAACAGGTAACAGAACATGAAAGCTGACATTCATCCAAAATACGCTGCAATTACTGCAACATGTGGCTGTGGCAACGTAATTAAAACAAGTTCCACATTGTGCCGTGATATTCACTTAGACGTATGCTCACAATGCCATCCTTTTTATACTGGCAAGCAAAAAGAAGCATCTAGCGGTGGCCGTGTAGATCGTTTCAACAAGCGTTTCGGTGCTCGTTTATCTGCTAAATAATTGATTTGCAGCTAGCGCTTAATAAAAAGGCATAGCTTAATCGCTATGCCTTTTTTGCATTGGGCAGATCACTCGATTAACCCTTTAATCGAAAATAAAAAAATAACTGGCTCTACATTTTACTTAGAGCCGGCAAAAACGGTGTTTCAATACGCGAAGTATTGAAATTTAGCTTGAGGCATGGCGAGCTTTTTTATATGCTTTGCCATCATTAAAACATGTGGATGGTATAAAATGTCCAAAGATTTGAAACAAGCCGCTCTTGATTATCATGAATTTCCACAACCAGGAAAAGTTGAAATCACCTTAACCAAACCTGCTGAAACGCAACACGATTTGGCGCTAGCCTATAGCCCAGGCGTTGCTGAACCCGTTAAAGCAATCGCAGAAAATCTTGATAATGCTTACCGCTATACAGGCAAAGGCAACCTAGTTGCGGTTATCAGTAACGGTACTGCAATTCTTGGTCTTGGCGATCTCGGTCCATTGGCCAGCAAGCCAGTGATGGAAGGTAAAGGCTTGTTGTTCAAACGCTTTGCTGGCGTTAACGCAATTGACATCGAAGTTGATACGCAATCAACCGAGTCTTTCATTGAAACCGTGCGTAATATTTCGATTACCTTCGGCGGCATCAACCTTGAAGATATTAAAGCACCTGAATGTTTTGAAATCGAAAAAGCCTTGATTGAGCAATGCGATATTCCAGTCTTCCACGACGATCAACACGGCACCGCGATTGTTACAGCGGCGGGCATGATTAACGCTTTGGAAATTCAAGGCAAAAAAATTGAAGAAGCTAAAATCGTGTGCTTAGGCGCAGGTGCTGCGGCTGTTGCTTGTATGCGTTTGTTAGTGAGCTGCGGCGCAAAACAAGAAAACATCTTTATGCTAGACCGCAAAGGCGTGATTTACAAAGGCCGCGACGGTATCAACAAGTACAAAGCAGAGTTTGCGGTTGATACCGACAAACGCACTTTAGAAGATGCTTGTACTGACGCCGACGTATTTGTGGGCTTATCAGGCGCTAACTTATTAGCACCTGAATTGTTGAAAAAAATGGCGCCAAACCCCGTTATCTTTGCTTGCTCTAACCCTGATCCAGAGATCAAGCCTGAGTTGGCGCACGAAACGCGTAATGACATCATCATGGCAACGGGGCGTTCGGATTATCCAAACCAAGTCAACAACGTATTGGGCTTCCCATTCATTTTCCGTGGCGCTTTAGACGTACGCGCCAAAGTGATTAACGAAGAAATGAAAGTAGCTGCGGTTCATGCTATTCGCGAATTAGCTAAAGAACCTGTACCTGCGGAAGTGTTAAAAGCTTACGGCTTGAGTGAGTTGGCGTTTGGTCGTGAATACATCATTCCAAAACCAATGGACATTCGCTTGCTAGGTAAAGTATCAGCAGCGGTTGCACAAGCAGCGGTTGATAGCGGTGTAGCCCAGCTACCTTACCCTGCACACTATCCATTAAAAACCTTGGCTGATATTAAATAATACAGCTCAGTAGAAAGGCGGGAATTCCCGCCTTTTTTATGCTTATCATTGAGCAATAAAAAGCCTCGCATAGTACGAGGCTTTTTTGATTAGACTAACACAGGGCTGTTAAGACTCGCGCGCAATCGCTCGATAAGCAATGTCATTGCGATAATAAACATCTTCCCAATCAATTTGGCGAACTTGTTTATAAGCGCGTTCTTGTGCTTGCGTTACCGTATCACCTAAAGCAGTTACGCACAGTACGCGCCCACCGTTAGTTAATACCTGTCCTTTTTCATCAAGTTTAGTGCCTGCCTGAAACACTTTACTATGCGCATCTTCGGCTGGAATACCATTGATCACATCGCCCTTGCGATACTCATCAGGATATCCGCCCGCTGCCATCACCACACCTACCGCAGCACGGCTATCCCAATTCGCGGTTTGCTTAGCCAACTCACCTTTGCAGCCCGCGATGCACAGCTCAACCAAATCGCTATTGAGGCGCATCAAAATTGGTTGAGTTTCCGGGTCACCAAAACGGCAATTAAACTCAAGCACCTTAATAGCGCCATCAGGACTAATCATCAAACCTGCGTATAAAAACCCACGGTAGCGATGTCCTTCTGCAATCATACCTTTAGCCGTCGGCAACATCACTTCCTGCATAATACGTTGATGCAAAGCTTCAGTTACCACTGGTGCAGGCGAGTATGCGCCCATACCACCCGTGTTAGGGCCTTTATCACCATCATCACGCGCTTTATGGTCTTGCGAGGTTGCCATCGGCAAAATATCTTCGCCATCAACCATGGCAATAAAGCTAGCTTCTTCACCGTAAAGAAACTCTTCAATCACCACACGATGCCCCGCATCACCAAACGCATTGCCTTGCAGCATATCTTTCACCGCAGCAATCGCTTCATCTTCGGTTTGCGCCAAAATAACGCCTTTGCCTGCCGCCAAACCATCTGCCTTCACAACAATCGGCGCACCCACTTGTTGGATGTAGGCAATCGCCGCATCAACCTCAGTAAAATTACCGTAGGCAGCGGTAGGAATTTGATATTTAGCTAAGAAGTCTTTGGTAAAGGCTTTCGAACCTTCTAATTGCGATGCGCCTTGCTTTGGCCCAAAGCACAATAAATCATGCTTCTCAAAATAATCCACCACACCAGCAACCAACGGCGCTTCTGGTCCAACAATGGTCAAACCAACTTGGTTATTTTTAGCAAATTTTGCCAAAGCAGCAAAATCCAGCATATCAATGGCTAAATTCTCTACTTTGTATTCCAAAGCTGTACCAGCATTACCTGGCGCTACAAATACTTTCTCAACTTGCGGGCTTTGCGCAGCCTTCCATGCCAAGGCATGTTCGCGACCGCCATTGCCAATAATTAAAACATTCATACTTTCTCCATTAATGACGGAAGTGGCGCATACCCGTGAATACCATAGCCATACCGTGTTGGTCTGCCGCTGCAATTACTTCATCGTCACGAATTGAACCGCCTGGCTGAATCACACAGCTTATCCCCACTTCCGCAGCATTATCAATGCCATCGCGGAATGGGAAGAAAGCATCCGACGCCATCACCGAACCTTTAGCCTGCAAACCAGCCTGCTCTGCTTTAATCGCAGCAATACGCGCAGAATTGACACGGCTCATTTGCCCCGCGCCTACGCCGATCGTCTGCCCGTCTTTACCGTAAACAATCGCATTGGATTTCACCATTTTGGCGACTTTCCACGTAAATAGCATGTCGCGGATTTCTGCTTCTGTTGGCTGACGCTTGGTAACAATTTTCAAATCAGCAGCCGTAATAATACCTAAATCGCGGTCTTGCACTAATAAGCCGCCATTCACGCGTTTATAGTCCATCGACGCAGGCTCTTGCGCAGCCCATTCGCCGCAAACCAATAAACGTACGTTTTTCTTGGCTGCAACCGCTTGTACCGCGCCTTCGCTAGCACTAGGCGCAATAATTACTTCAACAAACTGCTTATCACAAATTAACGCAGCGGTTTTTTCATCCAGTTCACGGTTAAATGCAATGATACCGCCGAAAGCCGATTCGGTATCGGTAGCAAATGCACGTAAATAAGCATCAGTGATATTATCAGCAATCGCTACACCACATGGGTTAGCGTGCTTAACAATCACACAAGCTGGCTCTTGAAATTGTTTAACCGTTTCCAAAGCCGCATCGGTATCAGCGATGTTATTGTAAGAAA
>CAZMQC010000005.1:12366-21774 GCA_964568295.1 uncultured Spongiibacteraceae bacterium
AATTGTTTAACCGTTTCCAAAGCCGCATCGGTATCAGCGATGTTATTGTAAGAAAGCTCTTTACCCTGTAGCTGCTTGGCGCTCGCAATCGAGCCAACGGGCGGATTTTTCTCAACATAAAAAGCACTGCTTTGATGTGAGTTTTCACCGTAACGCAATTCTTGCACTTTATTAAACTGTAAGTTGTAAGTGCGCGGGAATGCTTGGCTACCGTTACCCACTTTACCGCCAAAATAATTCGCAATCGCGCCATCATAGGCAGCAGTATGCTCATACGCTTTAATAGCTAAATCCAAACGCGTTGCAAGGCTAGTTGCGCCGTTATTTGCCGCCATTTCCGCTAAAATCGCATCGTAATCGCTAGCATTCACCACCACGTTAACAAACGCATGATTTTTAGCCGCTGAACGCAACATGGTTGGGCCGCCAATATCAATATTTTCAACAGCATCTTGATGACTGCAATCAGGCTTAGCCACGGTTTGCTCAAACGGGTAGAGGTTAACCACTACCATATCAATGGCATTAATACCATGCTCTGCCATCACCGCATCATCTTGACCGCGACGCGCCAAAATACCGCCATGCACTTTGGGGTGCAAGGTTTTGACACGACCGTCCATCATTTCAGGAAAACCCGTGTATTCAGACACTTCTTGCACCGCAACGCCCGCATCTTGCAACAAACGATAGGTACCGCCCGTCGATAACAACTCAACACCAAAAGATTGTAATTTCTTGGCAAATTCAACAACACCTGTTTTATCCGAAACGCTGATCAGCGCACGACGCACAGTGACTAAGTTTGACATGGTATTCTCCCGTTTTGCTTATGCTTATAGCATATTGTATTGCTTGAGCTTTTTACGCAGCGTACCACGGTTTAAGCCCAACATATTGGCAGCGCGCGTTTGGTTTTTGCGCGTATATTTCATGATCGCTTGCAACAAAGGCTCTTCAACTTCCGCCAACACCATATCGTAAACGCCAGTTGAGTCTTGCCCTTCAAGCTGTGACAAATAGTTCTGCATCGCATGGGCAACGCTTTCACGAATCGTATGTTGTGACTGCGCAGAACTGCTTAATTCTTTCGCAGATGTTTCAACAAGAGTTAAGTTATTAACTGCTTGAGTAGTGTTCATGCAACCTTTCCTTCTTCAAAATAATCATACAAACGCGCCACAAAGGCCATTTGCTCGACGGCACTATTTAATTGGTTAAACGATGCCCGATAATCTAATAAACCTAGATGTTCTAAGTAAAAGCCCATGTGCTTACGTGCAAAACCCAATCCGCGTTGCTCACCATAAAAGTGATGAAGCGCTTCAATATGTTGGGTTATCACAGCAATTTTTTGCTTCAGCGTTGGCTCTTCAATCGTACGATTTTGCAAGGCATCAATCAGTTGTTTGAAAAACCAAGGACGCCCTTGCGCTCCGCGACCAATCATTAAACCGTCTGCCTGGGTGTAATGCTTAACCCAAAGTGCTTTTTCTACGCTATCAATATCACCATTGGCAATCACAGGAATGCTGATTGACTGCTTCACTTTGGCAATGGTTTCGTATTCCACCTCGCCAACAAAGCGACAAGCGCGGGTTCTGCCATGAATTGCTAAGGCTTGAATGCCTGCCTGTTCGGCAATTTTGGCAATCGTTAAAGCATTGCGATGCGCCTCATCCCAACCCGTGCGGATTTTTAGCGTTACCGGCAAATCCACAGCTGCAACCACAGCTTTTAGAATTTGCTCAACCAGCTTTTCGTCTTGCAAAAGCGCAGAACCTGCGGCTTTCTTACAAACTTTTTTAGCCGGACAACCCATATTAATATCGATAACTTCAGCACCGTAGGCCACCGCCTCTTGCGCTGACTGCGCCATCAATTCTGGGTCGCCACCAACAATTTGAATACTATGCGGCACACGTGAATCTTGCGGCTTTAACACGCGCAAACGTGATTTTTCGCTATGCCACAAAGCACTATTGGCAATCAGCATTTCCGAGCTGGTCAGCCCCGCCCCCCATTCTTGGCATATCAAACGCCAAGGCGTATCAGTTACGCCAGCCATCGGCGCAAGAAATACAGAACTGGGAAGATTATGATTAGCAAGAGCAAACACGTTGAACAAAAAATCATCAATTACCGGGGTGCGTATGATACTCGCTTGCGCTTGATGATGGTAGGCTTGAAAAACAGCTTTTTTTGTGAATTTATTTTATACAAGGTAGAAAATAATGGAGAAATCCTTATCTCCTCTAGCATCTCAATAACTTAAACGCATCCAATAGCCCGTAACAAGCTGACTTGGTTCTTCTAATTCAATGACAATATGCACAGGCTGACGGCTAGGCATGAAATGCGCATCACGCAACTCACCGCGCAAATATTCCTCAGGTTTAAATCGTTTAGCGGCAACAATATGACCAGAGGTATTGGTGAAAAATAATTCAAAATCAGGGAAAGGTTGGTCACGCTCCGCCTGATTGGTAATGACCGCATCAACTAACAAGGCATTACGCATTTTCGGGTGGGTTTTAACCGTGAGCAAGCTCTCTTGAATAGCGCTGACTTGATACGGCTCTGGCAACTGACAATCTAAATACTGGCAAGCAACAGCATACATACCGCGCCATTCTGATTTACGCGCCAATTGCTCAAACTGAAAGTAAAATAGTTGACCAATCAATATCAGCAAGGCAAGCGCAACCGTCACGCCCAAACCGATATTAACCCAAAGTGAACCGCGCCCCGCTAACACAAACTCCAAAGGCTCAGACTGAATGCGCCCGCGCAATTCATCTTTGCCCGTCATCGAGCTCAGCGCATCTTCTTCATCTTCGGTTAATTCCAGAGAAATATCTAAATCCGCTAAATCTAAGGCAAACGGATCATCTTCTACCTTGCTGGTTTTGCCGCTTTTCTTGACTTTGACGGGTACTGGCTCATCGTCCTCTTCCAATAGTTGCTCAGCCCAAGACTCATCATTTTCTAGGCTTTCAACCACTTCGCTATCATCCATCAGGCCACTTTCTCTAAGAGCCTGATCAAACTCAGCGCTAAATTCGATCTTTTCTTCTTTTTTCTTGCTGTGCAATTCTTCTTCCGAATCGCTAATCAATTCATCATCAAAACTCGCCAATAACTTTTCGTCGGCATCATTGACAAAAGACGAACGCGGCTTCGCGGTGGGTGATACCGTTGGCGCAGCAGGCTTGCTTACTACAGGCGCAGGACTTGCCTGAAACACCGTCATACATTGACCACAGCGCACTTTACCTGCGGCAACGGTTAGCTGCTCAGGCTGTAACTGATATTGCGCATGACAATTAGGGCAAGTAGCTGTAATCACCGTCATAAAATGTTCCATTCAACCAATGGGTTACTATTGTAAAATATTTTTTAAACTTGCGTTACTCTACAACTCAATATGTTTGCAAACAAGCATTTAGCGGTTGTTTTACTACTCAATTTGCCTTTTTGCGACCATGCAAACATAACCACTGCTCTTCAGATAAAATATGTTCAAACTCAATATCGCTATAAGCGTCCAATAGCGCTTGTTTTTGTTCGAGCAGCAAACCCGATAAAACCAAGTCGCCACCTACCTTAACCATCGCCATTATCTGCGGTGCTAGCTCTACTAAAGGTCCCGCTAAAATATTCGCCAGCACAATATCCGCCTGCATATTCTTTGGTTGCTGTTCAGGTAAATACAAAGCAAAACGCTGATCCGCAATGTGGTTACGCTGCGCATTATCGCGGCTTGCAGTCAACGCTTGCGGGTCCAAGTCCACCCCTATCGCACTTTGCCCGCCTAACAATAGTGCGGCAATCGCCAAAATCCCTGAACCGCAGCCGTAATCAATCACCTGTTTGTTTTGGCAGTCTAATTGGTCGAGCACTTTTAAACACATCGCCGTGGTTGGGTGCGTCCCCGTGCCAAAAGCAAGCCCCGGATCCAGCAAAATATTCACCGCTTTTGCATCCACTGGCTCACACCAACTGGGGCAAACCCACAAACGTTCGCCAAACTGAATGGGCTGATAGCTATCCATCCATTCACGAATCCAATCTTTATCTTCTAAAATCTCAACCTTATGCTTAGGCAATGGCTCACCAAAAATAGCTTCACACAAACTCAGCGTTTGCTTAGCATCAATCGACGCCTCAAACAAAGCGGTTAACACCAACTCATCCCACAACGGCGTTTGATATAGCGCAGGCTCTAAAATCGGCTGATCCGCTGCATCTTGATAAGTTAGTGACAATGCGCCGCATTCCATTAACGCATCTTCTAATGCCGATTGGTGTTGTTTTTGGGTTGAGAATTGAATTTGTAGCCAGCTCATTGCGCACCATTTAACGTGTTCTAAAACAAAACAGGCTGCATTACGCAGCCCATTTCTTTAATTAGCAGCTATTATAGCGCCAACTTTTTCTCTAGGTAGTGAATATTCACCCCGCCATCGGCAAATCCACAGTCGCGCACCAAATCACGCTGCAACGGCGCATTGGTACGAATACCTTCGATCACCAACTCATCCAAGGCATTACGCATACGCTGTAAAGCTTCTGCACGATTATCACCATAGGCAATAACCTTAGCAATCATTGAGTCATAGTTAGGTGGCACGGTATAACCGCTATAAATATGGGAATCAACGCGAATACCCATACCGCCTGGCGCATGGTAGTGCTTAATTGTACCGGGGCAAGGCATAAAGGTTTTTGCATCTTCCGCGTTAATACGACACTCAAACGCATGACCTTTGATCTTCACATCTGATTGCTTAATAGTTAACGGCATACCCGATGCAATTTTCAATTGCTCTTTGATAATGTCGATACCAGTAATCATTTCTGATACAGGGTGCTCAACCTGAATACGAGTATTCATTTCAATGAAATAGAACTTGCCATCTTCATACAAGAATTCAAAAGTACCCGCACCTTCATAGCCCAATTCAATACAAGCTTTCACACAAGCATCATAAACTGGCTGTTTAACTTCATCAGGAATACCCGGCGCTGGCGCTTCTTCCAATACTTTCTGGTGGCGACGCTGCAACGAACAATCACGATCACCTAAATGAATCGCGTTGCCTTTACCGTCCGATAAAATCTGTACTTCAACGTGACGTGGATTGCCTAGGAACTTCTCCATGTAAACCGTACCATCACCAAATGCTGCTTTTGCTTCTGACTGAGTCACATGAATAGCATTGAGCAAGTGCCCTTCGGTATGCACAACACGCATACCACGACCACCGCCGCCTGCTGCTGCTTTAATAATCACCGGATAGCCAATTTCTTTGGCAATGCTCATGGTGCGCTCGGTATCCTCGGTTAAGGGACCATTCGAGCCTGGCACAGTAGGTACGCCTGCTTTACGCATCGCTGCAATCGCCGCAACTTTATCGCCCATGGTGCGAATAACATCAGGGCTAGGGCCGATAAATTTAAAGCCGCTTTTCTCCAACTGCTCAGCAAAATTAGCGTTTTCCGCTAAAAAGCCATAGCCAGGGTGAACTGCAACCGCATCGGTTACTTCACACGCAGCAATAATCGCAGGAATATTCAAATAACTTTGCAAAGATGAAGCAGGGCCGATACAAACCGATTCATCGGCAAGACGTACGTGCATCAAGTCTTTGTCCACCGTTGAGTGAACTGCTACCGTCTTAATGCCTAGCTCTTTACAAGCGCGCAAAATACGTAATGCAATTTCACCACGGTTGGCAATCAACACTTTTTTTAACATAGTCGATTCCACCAAGCTTAAACGATGGTGATCATCGGTTGATCAAATTCTAATGGCTGACCATCTTCAATTAAAATCGCTTCGATAACACCGGCTTTATCCGCTTCAATTTGGTTCATCATTTTCATCGCTTCAACGATACACAATACGTCACCCACTTTAACGTGTTGACCTACTTGCACAAAGGCTGGCGAGCTTGGTGATGGTGAACGATAGAAGGTACCAACCATCGGCGAACGAACTACATGAGCATTGCTATTAACTGCTGGCGCAGCAGGGGCCGCTGGAGCGGGAGCCGCCGCAGGTGCTGGCGCTGCTGCAACAGGGGCCGCTGGCGCTTGTACGACTTGAGTGTACATGCCGCGATTGCTGTTACGGCTAATGCGTACCGATTCTTCGCCTTCTTGAATCTCTAATTCATCAATATTAGATTCTTCTAGTAGCTCAATTAATTTTTTTACTTTACGAATATCCATGGATACTTCTCTTAGTTAGTTAAAGTGAATGTTTTATGATTTTAAATGCTGAATAGCAGCCTGCATCGCTAATGCGTAACCTTGTGCGCCTAAGCCGCAAATCACGCCTTGAGCAATATCAGAAAAATAGGAATGATGACGGAATGCCTCACGCTTAAATACGTTAGACAAATGCACTTCAATAAAGGGAATATTGACCGCCAACAAAGCATCACGTAAAGCCACACTGGTATGAGTAAACGCTGCGGGATTCATGACAATAAAACGGGTTTTATCAGCCAAAGCTTGGTGAATGACATCAATCAGCTCGAATTCGGCATTACTTTGCTTACAAGCAAAAGTAAACCCAGCCTGCTCCGCCTGCTGTTGCAATCTCTGATTAATGCTTGTCAACGTATCATGGCCGTAAGTACCTGGCTCTCGAACGCCAAGCATATTGAGGTTAGGACCATGAAGCACAAGAATATCTGACATTACTCACCCATTTAATTTAGGGCTTTCATTCTGCACGTTCGTGTTTATTCTGTCTAGCAATAATCGACTAAAAATACAATTTCCCTGCAAAATTCTACATTTCACTGTTGTGACACTTCAGAAAAACCAATGCCACAAAATAGAAGTTCATTAAACTAAGTAATTATTTGTAATTAAAATGCCACATCTTCATTCAAATAGCATCATTCATAAAAGTTAGTGAACGCAAACTTACAACAACTCAATCGCTTGCAGAACAATGTTCTTGGTTAATAACTGCGGCAACACAATAGCTGCTTGCCGACTATCAGCAGGGTACAATAAATACAGCGGAATACCGCTACGCTGGTATTGCTCAATCAGCGCAGTAATTTCCTCATCATAATTAGTCCAATCACCTACCATGTAAGTAATACCCGCCTGCTTAAAGGCTTGTTGGATTTCATCAGTGTGCAATACCGTTTTTTCATTCGCTAAACAGGTAATGCACCAATCAGCGGTTAAATCAACAAAAACAGGCGTTCCTTGGCTGCGCAAATCCGCCAGCGCTTTGGCACTATAACTAACAAAAGACAATGACTGAGCCTTTGACTGATTAGCGGGCGCCGCAAAAGGAATAAGCAACACCACTAAAATTAAGGCTAACGCGGCAAATATTTTAGCCACGCGACCACCACGCCAACACCAAAATGCAAAAACCAGCAACACACAACCAACTAGTACACCTGAAGCAGCGGTGCTGCCGACTTGATTATCCAATACCCATAACAACCAAACCGCCGTCAACACCAACGGAAAGGCAAAGAACTGCTTAACACGCTCCATCCACAGCCCCGGCTTAGGCATTTTCTTAGCCCAACCTGGAATAAAACTTAACACGGCCAAAGGTGCTGCCATGCCCAAGCCCAATGCGGCAAAAACCAATAAAGCCACCCATGCCGATTGCGCAACCGCAAATCCTAGAGCCGCCCCCATAAATGGCGCCGTACAAGGGCTTGCCACCACCACCGCCAACACACCGGTAAAAAAGGACGACCAACTGCTTTTGCTTTGGGTAAGCGACTGCCCCATTCCCATAAAACCTTGCCCCAGCTGAACAAACCCAGCCATCGCCAACGATAAAATAAAGAACAAATACACCAACAGAGCAATAAACCAAGGGTTTTGCAACTGGAAACCCCAACCTATCGCACTCCCCGCAGAACGTAGCGCCAACATCAACGCAGCCACCGCCACAAAACTAAATACCACGCCAAACAGATACACCAAGCCCTGCCAACGCCTTTGCGCGGGGGTATAGCCTTGCGTTAATTGCAGCACCTTAATCCCCAAAACTGGAAAAACGCAGGGCATGAGATTAAGAATAAAACCGCCAACTAATGCGCTCAATAGCATCAGCCATAAGCTTGCCTTACTCTCAACGGGCGCACTGGTTTTAGTTGCCACACTGCGCTGCGGCTTATCAATAGCGACAATAGTTTTGTGCTGCGGATCAACCGCAAAGTAGAGAGAATAAGGTGGGTAACAAAGCCCCGCATCGGCGCAACCTTGTGAATTGGCTTGTAACACAGTCTTTTGTTGCGGCAACGGCAAATACAGAACCACTTGATGGTAATAAACCGTGGTATCGCCAAAATATTCATCAAACTGAGCAATACCTTCAGGCAGTTCAACCGTAATAGCTTGTTTCTCGCCCGCTTCATTCAGCCAATAATGCTCAAAACCGTGCTGATACAAATAGTATTGATTGGCGAGCTGCCAAATCAACACAATTTTATTGTCATTGATTTCAGCTTGTAATTGGTAGGCTTGCTCAACTGGCAAAAACTGTTCTTGTTGTTGCAAAAAGCTGAACTGAGCTGACGCTTGCAGAGAAAATAAGCAAAAAAGCAACCATACAGCAATACGATGAACCATCATTTTAATCAAAACCACTTCGTTAACTTAACTAACATAGACCCGCAAAACACAAAATCGCTCAATTTTGCGCCAAACATTATGACACAATCAACAAAGCTAATGGGTTTAATGGTGATAGCCGAAAGCAAGGTTTTTTCTTATTTCCACATTCTCGTTTAAGCCTCAGCCATGTATAGTAGAGCCTTAATCGACAAACCTTGAGGATATTGTTATGAATGGCGCTAAAATTGCTATCGCTATTGTTGGGCTACTGTTATTTATATTGACAGGTATTGGTATTTATTGGAGCCAGACGCCTGAATTATTCAATGTGCGAGAAAACACCCAACAATTTGCCGCTAAAAATCAACAAAAAGTAGTGATTGGCTCTCATACCACAACCACGCTAATCACCTTAGCCGATACCCTGTTAAAAAAACCCGGTGGCTTCATCAGCAACGATGTAACCCCGCCCGGTTTAATCCTCGACAATATCAGCCATTGGGAATACGGCGTACTGATTCAAATTCGCGATATGAACCGTGCGATGCGCGATACGTTTAGCCGTTCACAATCACAATCTAAAGAAGATGAGGATTTATCACGCGCGGAATCACGCTTTAACATTTCGCATAAGTCGTGGGCATTCCCTAGCGCCGAATCGCAATATCAAGATGGCATTAATTCACTGAATAAATATTTAGCGCGCTTATCTGACGACAGCAACAACACTTCGCAATTTTATGCGCGCGCCGATAACTTGCGCAGTTGGTTAATGATTGTTGAAGTGCGTCTTGG
>CAZMQC010000006.1:0-1739 GCA_964568295.1 uncultured Spongiibacteraceae bacterium
TTAGCCAACCAGATTGCTGCTGGTGAGGTGGTTGAGCGCCCCGCGTCGGTAGTTAAAGAACTGGTGGAAAACGCTTTAGATGCAGGCGCGACGTTGATTGAGGTGGATATTGAAGCGGGTGGCGTGAAATGTATCAAAATCCGCGATAATGGCTGCGGTATTGATAAAGAAGATTTGCCGCTGGCGCTAAGCCGCCACGCTACCAGCAAAATCAAAACTTTAGATGATTTGGAAGCGGTAGCAACGTTGGGGTTTCGCGGCGAGGCGTTGGCAAGTATTGCCTCGGTGTCGCGCTTAACGCTTACTAGCAGTACGGGCGAGTTGGCGTGGCAGGCGATGAGCGAAGGGCGCGATATGCAAACTACCGTACAACCTGCTGCGCATCCGCAGGGTACAACCCTTGAAGTACGGGATTTGTTTTTTAACACGCCTGCGCGGCGTAAGTTTTTACGCACCGAACAAACAGAATTTAACCATATTGTTGATGTTATTCGCCGCCAAGCGCTATGCCGTTTTGATGTGGCGTTTACTTTGCGCCACAACCAGCGTGTTATTCATCAGCTAAAAGTTTGTAAAAATCAACGCGAGCGCGAAATGCGTGTTGCCAGTTTATGCGGTACAAATTTTATTGATAGCTCGGTATTTATCGAAACCGATGCAGGTAGTTTGCGTTTGTCGGGTTGGATTGGCTTGCCGACGTTCTCTCGTAGCCAAGCCGATTTGCAGCATTTCTTTGTCAACGGGCGAGTGATTAAAGACCGTTTGGTTGCCCATGCGATTAAACAGGCTTACCGCGATGTGATGTATCACGATCGTCATCCCGCATTTGTTTTATATTTAGAGGTGGACGCAGCAACTGTGGATGTTAACGTGCACCCCACTAAGCACGAGGTGCGCTTTCGTGATGGGCGCACAGTTCATGACTTTTTATTCCGTGCCATCCATAAAAGCTTGGCAGACGTTCGACCGCAAGATGTCTTAGCGCAGCAAACCACGCAACCTGAAGCACCAGCGGTGCAGAATTTAGCGATGCCAAATGCGTCGCAGCAAAATATGAGTTTTGCGCCGATGGGTAATGCGCCTAGTGCGTCTGAAGTACAGCGCAATCAGCAGTTTTATCAGCAATTATCTTCATTTGCTGCTGAAACCGTGCCGCAATCATTTACCGCGCAACCTTGGGTTGGCGCAGCGCCCTTGCCAGAAACTAGTCAGACTTCAATTCCGCCGTTAGGTTTTGCCGTGGCGCAATTGCACGGTATTTATATATTGTCGCAAGCCGAGCAAGGCTTAATCGTGGTGGATATGCACGCTGCGCATGAGCGTATTGTGTATGAGCGTATGAAAATTGCGTATGCGGAAAAAAGTTTGCAAAGCCAGCCTTTGCTCGTGCCAGTGTCGATGGCGGTGAGCGAAAAAGAAGCTGACTTTGCCGAGCAACACCAAACCTTGTTTCAAGCCTTGGGTTTTATTTTGCAACGTGCTGGCGAAGAAAGCCTCGTGGTACGACAAATTCCAGTGATGCTAAATAATAAGCAGGTTGAGCAGTTAGTGCGCGATGTTTTGGCTGATTTAATTGCGATTGGTGATTCGGATCGTATTCAAGCAGAAATCAGCAGTATTTTAGCAACCATGGCTTGCCACGGCGCAGTACGCGCTAATCGTCAGTTGTCGGTAATGGAAATGAATGCGTTATTGCGTGATATGGAAGCCACCGAACGCAGTGGTCAATGTAATCACGG
>CAZMQC010000006.1:1839-3470 GCA_964568295.1 uncultured Spongiibacteraceae bacterium
TATATAGTTATCAGGAAGATGAAAAGCATAGCACTGATAAGCTGTTGGATCGTTGGCAGAAAGCCGTAACGTGTCACTTTTAAAATATCTTCAAGCTATGAACTTGTTCGCAAAAATAGTTGGCAAAACGATTTGATTTTGCGGTTAAATAACAGTAATAACAAGAAAATTAGAAGTCTTTTTCTAATCTTTTATACCTAGAATAGACCATTAGAAATAACAAGGCTCAAAAGCCAGAGAAGGAGTTAGACATGTCAAAAGGGCAAATGCTACAAGACCCTTATCTCAACATCTTACGCAAGGAACGAGTTCCTGTGTCGATTTACTTAGTTAACGGGATCAAGTTACAAGGACAAATTGAATCGTTTGATCAATTCGTTATTCTTTTGAAAAATACCGTTAGCCAAATGGTTTACAAACACGCTGTTTCAACGGTTGTGCCATCGCGTCCTATTCGTATGCCGCTTCCCGATTTGGATGAAGACGAAGTATAATACCACTCTAATTTTGGCTTTTTTGGAGTAGTATTTGTTTTTTGAACGTGCCGAAGGCGGCGAAAAAGCCATTTTAGTTCATGTGGAGTTTCTTGATCAGCAGGACGCTGAAGATTTGGATGAATTTATGTCTCTAGCAATGTCAGCGGGCGCTGATATTGCTTCTGTTATGCGTTGTTCGCGCAGCAGTCCTATTGCTAAAACCTTAATCGGTAGCGGTAAGCTTGAAGAGCTAGCGCAATTGGTTGCAGACCACGAAGCCGATATTGTTATTTTTAACTACAGTCTAAGCCCTAGCCAAGAACGTAACCTCGAAAAAATTTTGCAATGCCGCGTGATTGACCGCACGGGATTGATTCTCGATATTTTCTCGCAACGCGCGCGCAGCCACGAAGGTAAATTACAGGTTGAATTGGCGCAGTTGCAGCATATTTCCACGCGCCTAGTACGCGGTTGGACGCATTTGGAGCGTCAAAAAGGCGGTATTGGTCTGCGTGGACCTGGGGAGACACAGTTAGAAACTGATAGGCGCTTACTGCGTGCAAGAATTAAAAGCCTGCTCAAGCGTTTAGAAAAAGTGCAAAAACAACGCGAGCAAGGTCGCCGCAGCCGTCAACGGGCTGCCATTCCAACGGTGTCGATTGTGGGTTACACCAACGCGGGTAAGTCCACCTTGTTTAATACTGTTACCCATGCCGAGGTTTATGCTGCCGATCAGTTGTTTGCTACCTTGGATCCCACGTTGCGCCGTATTGAAGTTGAGCAAACCGGCCCTGTTGTGCTTGCTGATACCGTCGGTTTTGTAAAGCATTTGCCGCATAAATTAGTTGAGGCGTTTAAGTCCACTTTGGAAGAGACGGTTTTAGCCGATTTGTTAGTGCATGTTGTCGATTCAGCCAGTGATGAACGCGAGGACAATATGCGCCAAGTGGATGCGGTTCTGGCGGAAATCGGCGCGGAAAAACAGCCGCAATTATTGGTGTATAACAAAATTGATTTGCTGGAAGATTGCCCGTCGCGTATTGATTACGATGACCAAGGCAAGCCTGTGCGCGTTTGGCTGTCAGCGCGAACGGGGCGCGGCGTTGAACTTTTATTAAAAGCTCTGTCTGAGTTGCTGGGAAAACAGCACTGGCG
>CAZMQC010000006.1:3570-11302 GCA_964568295.1 uncultured Spongiibacteraceae bacterium
GTGATTGGTAGCTCCAGTTTGCACCAAGTATTAACCGAAGGGCGTACCGCAATTGTGGTTGACGTTTCACAACGTTTGCAGCGTTATTTGGATATGTACCATACTGGTATTCAGGTAACGGTGGTAAACATTGAAGATGCGCAGCCACCAAGCGAGGTACAAGCGGCGTTTGACGATGTTATTCGCGCTAAAGAAGATGAAGCTAAAGTGGTTAACCAAGCGCAAACCTATAAAAACGGTATTGTGCCTGAAGCGCGCGGTCAAGCGCAGCGCTTAATCGAAGAAGCGAACGCCTATAAAGGTCGCGTAATTGCAGCGGCAACCGGTGAAGCATCACGTTTTACCCAGTTATTGACAGAATATGAACGTGCGCCGCAAGTAACACGTGACCGTTTGTATATCGACATGATGCAAAAAGTCATGAGCAATAGCTCAAAAGTAATGGTTGACGTGGACGGTGGCAATTTATTGTATTTGCCATTGGATCAGTTGATGAAAAGCAGCAGTACCACCAGCAAACAAACGGAATGGTCACCCAATACCGTGCAAATACCCGCTGCATCCACCAACAGCACCAGTAATTTGTCTGGACGTAGTAGTTCAAGAGGGAGCCGATAATGAATAAGAGTAGTGTGTTATTAACGGTTTTATTATTGGCTGTTTTGGGTGTTGCTAGTTCGGCGTTTGTGGTGATGGAAACTGAACGCGCCGTCATGCTGCGTTTTGGTGAAGTGGTTGAGGCGGATATTGCGCCTGGCTTACATTGGCGCGTACCTGTGATGCATAAAATACGCAAGTTCGACTCACGTATTTTGACCATGGATGCTAGCCCTGTGCGTTTCTTAACGCTCGATAAAAAATCGTTGATTATCGACTCCTACGCTAAATGGCGTATTGTTGATGTGCAGAAATACTACACCGCCACTAACGGCGAAGAAGCTAGAACTTATGCCCTGTTAGCGCAACGTATTAACGACGGTCTGCGTAACGAGGTGGGTGTGCGCGATATGCATGAAGTGGTTTCTGGTCGTCGTGATGAGTTGATGGAACAATTAACCGAAAAACTCAACCGTACCGCGCTTAAAGAGCTTGGGGTTGAGGTGGTTGATATTCGTGTTAAGCAAGTGGACTTACCGTCGGACGTGCGCCAATCGGTGTATGAGCGTATGAAAACCGAGCGTCAACAAGAAGCACGTGAACACCGTGCGCGCGGTAAAGAGTTAGCAGAAGGTATTCAGGCATCTGCTGACCGTGAAAAAATCGTGATTGAGTCGGACGCTTATCGCCAAGCAGAGATTGTGCGAGGCGAGGGCGATGCGCAAGCGGCTAAAATTTATGCCGACGCCTATAACAAAAACCCAGAGTTTTATGCGTTTTGGCGTAGCTTAACCGCTTATGAAGAAAGTTTTGCTAACAAATCGGATGTGTTGTTAGTGAAGCCCGATAGCGAATTCTTCCGTTATTTGAATAAATCGAAGATTAAGTAAAGCCGTTAAGCCTGCGGCTAAGATGAAGCGGCAGGCTGGTTTGCTTAAGCCGTTAATTTAGTGGCGACTAGGCAATTTTGTTGAACAGAATTAACTTAGTTGCGATTAAAAAAAGCGCAAGCTGTGGTATCATTCATCAAGCTGGATTTATCCAGCTTTTTTATGGTTTAAAATAAGGTAGGCTTGCTAATGTGGCAGTCGTTAATGGTCGCTCTATGCTTGGTTATGGTTATAGAGGGTATCCTACCTTTTATCGCACCCCGTGCGTGGCGGCAAGCAATGCAATCAGCCGTCGAATTAAATGACAAAAGCTTACGCATCATGGGTTTAGCCAGTATGCTGATAGGCACAATATTGCTTTATATAGTCCAATAGAAAATTGATATGGCGAAAATAAATCGCTGGTTATTACCGGATGGGGTGGAAGAAATTCTGCCCAAACAGGCTTGGCAAATTGAAGCATTTCAACGCCAAACGCTCGACTTATACCGAAGCTGGGGGTATGAATTAGTCATACCGCCGCTGATTGAGTACAGCGAGTCGCTACTTATCGGCATGGGCAGCGATATGGATTTGCAAACCTTTAAATTGACCGATCAATTATCAGGGCGCACTTTAGCAATTCGCGCCGATATCACCCCACAAACCGCACGTATTGATTCGCATAGTTGGCCGCAACAAGGCTTGGCGCGTTTTTGCTATGTTGGCACGGTGGTACGTACCAAACCGAAAACCCAGTTAAGTTCGCGTTTGCCCATTGAATTGGGCGCTGAATTATATGGCGATGCGAGTCTGGCTAGCGATAAAGAAGTGATTAGCCTAATGCTTGCTAGCTTAGCGCAAGCCAGTATTGGTAAAGTGCATTTAGATTTAGGTCATATCCAAATTTATCGTGGCTTGGTTGAAGCAGCGGCTTTACCTACCGATACGGTTGAGCAGTTGTCAGATGCTATGGAGCGCAAGGCCGCTTGCGAAATCCAGCAATTACTAGAGCAACATAATGTTACTGCTGAACTAGCGGCGATGATTTTATCGTTAGTCGAGCTTAACGGTTGTATTTCGACTATTGCCAACGCTAAGCAAGCGCTAGCCAAAGCGCCGAGCAAGGTATTGGCGGCCTTGGCAGAACTTGAACAGTTAGCGCTGTGGATTGGTGAACAATTTCCTGCAACGCCGTTGTTTATTGATTTAGCCGAATTGCGTAGCTATCAATATCACACGGGTTTAGTGTTCGCCGCCTATATTGATGGCGTTGGGCACGCGGTAGCGAATGGCGGGCGTTTTGATGGCATTGGCAAAGCGTTTGGTCGTGCGCGTCCAGCGACGGGCTTTAGCATTAATGTCAATGCCTTATTGCCGCAAATGCCGGAACAGTCCAATTGCGAATTAATCTTAGCGCCTGCATCCGACGATGCCGCGCTGCAAGCAAAAATAACCGAATTGCGTCAACAAGGACGCCGTGTTATTCAAGCATTTAACGGCACAGAACAAACAAACTGCCAATATCAACTGGTCTTGGAGCAAGGTCAGTGGCAAGTCAAGCATTGTATTTAACCATCCGTAACAACGGGACAGAAAGAGAGAGTTTCCATGGGTAAGAATGTTGTTGTACTTGGTACGCAATGGGGTGATGAAGGTAAGGGCAAAATCGTTGACTTACTGACTGAGCAAGCGAGTTTTGTTGCGCGTTATCAAGGCGGGCATAACGCTGGCCACACCTTGGTTATTGATGGTAAGAAAACCGTTTTACACTTAATTCCTTCGGGCGTTTTGCGTGATAACGTGCAATGTTTGATTGGTAATGGCGTGGTGCTTTGCCCAACGGCATTATTGAAAGAAATCGCAGGTTTGGAAGAGCAAGGTGTGCCGGTATTAGAGCGTTTGCGCATTAGTCCTGCTTGCCCATTGATTTTACCGGTGCATAGCGCATTGGACCAAGCGCGTGAAGCGGCGCGTGGTAACGATAAAATTGGTACAACAGGGCGCGGTATCGGTCCTGCTTATGAAGATAAAGTGGCGCGTCGCGGCTTGCGTGTTGGCGACTTGCGCGATGAGCAAACATTTGCGGCTAAATTAAAAGACTTGATGGAATTGCATAACTTTACCCTTACGCAATTCTACAAAGCGCCTGCGGTTTCTTATGAAGAAACATTAGCGGCGACCTTGGAAATGGCGAAAAAAATTAAGCCAATGATCGCCGATGTAACCGATATTTTGCATAAAGCGCGTATGCGTGGCGATAATATTTTATTTGAAGGCGCACAAGGAACATTGCTGGATATCGACCACGGCACTTATCCGTTCGTAACATCCTCTAATACTACCGCTGGCGGCGCGGCATCGGGTTCAGGTATTGGACCTTTGCATTTGGATTATATTCTTGGCATTACTAAGGCTTATACCACGCGCGTAGGCTCTGGTCCGTTCCCAACTGAGTTGTTTGATGAGGTGGGCGAGCGTTTAGGTGTTAAAGGCAACGAATTTGGCGCAACCACTGGTCGTAAACGCCGTTGCGGTTGGTTTGATGCAGTGGCAGTAAAACATGCCGTGCATATCAATAGTATTTCAGGTATTTGTTTAACCAAACTTGACGTATTAGATGGTTTGGATGAGATCAAAGTGTGTACGGCTTATCAGTTACCTGATGGTTCGGTTATTGATCATGTGGATGTTGCTTTGTTTGATAAGGTAACCCCAGTTTATGAAACCCTACCTGGCTGGCAAGAAAATACCTTTGGCGCAAAAAGCTTGGACGATTTGCCGCAAGCAGCTAAAGACTATATTGCTTTCCTAGAGAGCAAAATTGATGCGCCAGTGGATATTATCTCTACAGGGCCTGATCGTGTAGAAACGATTATTAAGCGTCACTGCTTCTAATCGAAACTTGAAGAATGGCGGTTTTTATACCGCCATTTTTTTCGCTTAAAAATTCTGTCGATAGCTACACGCTTCGCTGATGTGTAAGCTTTGTACTGTGTCGCTGTTTTGTAAATCAGCAATGGTGCGAGCAACCCGCATCACGCGCTGTAATGCTCTAGCCGATAAGTGCATTTTCTCGGCTAAACGTTGCAATAGCGCGCGTGCCTGATCATCCATCTCAATCATTTGGTTAAGTTGTCCTGCTGGCAGCGCAGCATTACAAACACCTTGGCGTTTAAGCTGCTTTTCGTGCGCAGTTTGTACGCGTTGTTGCACAGTGGCGGAGCTTTCGCCTTGTTCGGTTTGTTTTTCGGTTAATAAATTAATTGCGGTTGGCTGTAGCACTAAGTGCAAATCAATACGGTCAAGCAAAGGGCCAGAGATTTTACGTCGATAGCGAGCAATGGCATCAGGCGTGCAGCGGCAAAGCTCGTGTTCACTACCTGAATAGCCACAAGGGCAAGGATTCATTGCGGCAATTAACTGAAATTCAGCCGGAAAAACCGCTTGGCGGCCTGCTCTGGAAATACAAATTTGCTTGTTTTCTAAGGGTTCGCGTAATGCTTCTAATACATTGCGCTGGAATTCGGGTAATTCATCTAAAAACAAAACGCCTTGATGGGCGAGTGAGATTTCACCGGGACTAGGCGGATTGCCGCCGCCAATCAGTGCTGCGGTTGTGGAAGAATGATGCGGTGCGCGAAAAGGGCGATGTAAGCTGTAGCTTAAGCTAGGTCGCTTTTGTAGGGAGCGAATAGCCATTAAAGTTAAAGCGTGCTGCTTTTCCAGTGTTGGCAAAATACCAACCAGCCTTTGCGCTAACATGGATTTGCCGCAGCCAGGTGGCCCTTCGTACAGTAAGTTGTGCCCACCTGCAGCGGCAATTTCTAACACATGCCGTGCTTGTTGTTGTCCTTTAATATCAGCCATATCGGCAAAGTGCTCGGTACTACTGAATTCTGGCGTTGGTTGGCGGTAGGGCTTTAATTCAACCTGCCCTAGTAAGTGGGCGCAAACTTCCTTTAAATTGCTTGCTACTAAATGATAGTTCTCCGCCGCTAAACTTGCTTCATAGCCATTATCGCTGGGAATAATAAGGCATCGTTGTTGCTTAACGCAATTTTGTGCCGCGCTAATTACGCCGCGTACGGTGCGCAAGTCGCCATTTAATGCTAATTCGCCGATAAATTCAAAACGGTGCAAAATACTAGCGGGAATTTGTGCGGTGGCGGCGAGAATGGCTAAGGCAATAGCAAGATCATAACGCCCACCGTCTTTGGGCAAATCGGCGGGCGCAAGATTAACGGTGATGCGTCTTGCGGGAAAGGTAAAGCCGCTATTAATAATGGCGCTACGCACCCGATCGCGGCTTTCACGCACCGCCGTTTCAGGTAAGCCCACTAAATTAAAAGCGGGCAAACCAGCGGATAAATGGATTTCGACTAAAACAGATGGTGCGTCTAAAGCAAAGACAGCACGGGTTTGAACCACAGCAAGTGACATAAGCAACCTCCTTGTTAATATTCATCCTAGAGCAGCCCGTTTAGGGTTGTAGTTGCTCCAGCTTTTTTTCTATTTCTTCTAATTTAGCGCGCGTTTTAAGCAACACCGCTTTTTGCGCATCAAATTCTTCACGGCTGACTAAATCCAGTTTGCTTAACGCGTTTTGTACCAAGATTTGTACGCTACGTTGAATTTCTTCGCGTGACTTTTCGCTTGGCAACAATTTACTCGCCTGTTCGGCAAGTTCGGTCAGCAGTTCGGGTTTAAACGGTGGAAAGGGTAACTTAGCCATGAAAATATCAAATACCTGAATTGAGCATTATCATGCCGTGAACAAAGGTTAAAAACAAGTGGAAATTGTAAACGCGGGTTTGCTCATAAATTACCAATACTTTGCTTTTACAATGCTGGTTATCAGCGTATCATTGCGCCCTTAAATTTTTATCATTGGGTAATTGTATGTCTTTAAAAATCGCGGATGACCACGTCGTTACTATTCACTACACCTTGAAAGATGAATCGGGTGAAATCGTTGATAGCTCAGAAGGTATGGATCCGTTAGTGTATTTGCAAGGCGCGGAAAATATTGTTCCAGGCTTAGAGCATGCGTTGGCGGGTAAACAGGTCGGTGATAAATTAAGCGTTACTGTTCAGCCTAAAGATGGCTACGGCGAGTTAATCCCTGAATTGTGCCAAGTGGTTTCGATTGATATGTTCCAAGGCGTTGACGAGTTAGAAATTGGTCAAATGTTTGAAACCGAAAGCGCTGAAGGCTATCCGATGATCGTTACTATTACCGAGATTTCTGAAGGTAATGTAACGATTGATGCTAATCACCCATTGGCAGGACAAGTATTGAATTTTGCGGTGGAAGTGGTTGATGTGCGTGAAGCGAGCGAAGAAGAGCTTGAGCACGGCCATGTGCATGGCGAAGGTTGTCACCACCACTAAGTGTTCATCGCCCCTTAAATGGGGGCGTTTTTGTATCGTTGCTTGAATAAAGCTTGCTTGCTGTAGATAAAGTTGTGTTTAGCATTTATCCACGGCGTTTTTGTCGCTATAATAGCGCACAATTTTTTATCAAATCACGAGGTTCCAGCATGAAAGCAACCGCTTGGACAAAAATCGGTTTAGCATTAATTGTTAGTTGTATGTTGTCGGTAACGGCTTATGCGTTAAGCGATAGCGAAAAACAAGCGATGATTGAGCGTATTAAACCTGTGGGCGAAATTTGCCTTGAAGGTGATGAAAGCTGCGCGGGTGTTGTCGTTGCTGCGCCTGCTGCAAGCGCGCGTACCCCAGAAGATATTTACAACGTTAACTGTACCGCTTGCCACTCAACGGGCGCAGCAGGCGCACCACGTATCGGTCATGCCGATGAATGGGCACCACGTGTTAGCAAAGGTATGGATACTTTGTATTTGCACGCTATCCAAGGCTTTAACGCAATGCCACCTAAAGGTATGTGTATGAATTGTTCCGACGACGAACTTCATGCAACCGTTGATTATATTATTGGCAAAAGCAAGTAATCCTCTATAGTGAACCGCCTAGCTAAGCGGTTCACTTTTCTTTTTTGTACGTCTTCTTTCTCAGTATTCACTAAACAAGTTCTTCAAGTTAGACAGCGCTTTCTCGGCTGTTTTTTGCTTTTGCGCTTGGTCCGCTTCAACGCCTTCGCGCCCCGTCCAATAAATATTGTTATTTGGCAATTCGTCTAAAAAACGGCTATAGCTGGTATCAATTACTTCGCCAAATTGTTTGCGTTTTTTGGCGTAAGTCATGGTGAGCGTTTTACGCGCGCGGGTAATGCCAACGTAGGC
>CAZMQC010000006.1:11402-21491 GCA_964568295.1 uncultured Spongiibacteraceae bacterium
TCTTGGGCGCGCTCTAGCGCCGATTGCAAGTTTTCGATTAAAAACCAAACATTGCGCATACGCTTTTCGGCAACGGCTGAGCTGCTACTGTTTTGATGTAGCCAAGCATCATAAGCGAGTTGCTCTATCATATCGCGCACGACGTTAATGGCATTGTCTTGTTCGGCGCGCTGTTGTAACTCGCTAAGCCATTGGTGAAACTGCTGCAAGGCATTAAATGCGGCAGCGCTAAGTTCGTTAGCTAGCTGTGGATTAGCAAGGCTTTGCAATAAGCTAGTTTGCTGCTGGCGGGCAAAATGTGCTAGGTTTTGTAAGGTGGTTGTACCAATTTTACGGCGCGGTACGTTGATAATGCGTAAAAAAGCATTGTCATCATCAGGGTTAACCAAAAGCCGCAAGTACGCCATGATGTCTTTAATTTCGCTACGCGCAAAAAAAGATTGCCCGCCGCTTAATTTGTACGGCAAACCCTCATTTTGCAACGCCATTTCGATCACCCGCGCTTGATGATTGCCGCGATATAAAATGGCATAGTCGCTGTATTGCCCATTGTTCTTGAGGCGGTGCAGAATAATATCGTTAACCACGCGCTCAGCTTCGGCCTTATCATCACGTACGCCGATAATACGAATATCTTCACCAAAGGCCAAATCGCTCCATAATTGTTTTTCAAATACGTGCGGGTTGTGCGCAATCAAATGGTTTGCGGCGGTTAGTATCACGGAGGTAGAGCGATAGTTTTGTTCGAGTTTGATAAGTTGCAGGTTAGGAAAATCCACTTGTAAACGCGCAAGGTTCTCTGGCTTTGCCCCGCGCCAGGCATAAATAGACTGGTCGTCATCGCCCACCACCGTTAAACCATTGCGGTCACCGACTAATAATTTTACTAGCTCGTATTGGCTATGGTTAGTATCTTGATATTCGTCCACTAGTAAGTAGCGAATACGGCTGCGCCAGCTCTGCAAAACTGCCTGATTTTGTTGCAATAGCAGCACTGGAATACTGATTAAATCGTCAAAATCCACCGCGTTGTAAGCGCGTAAGGCTTGCTGATAATGCAGGTATAAGCCCGCAATCATTTGTTCTTGCGGGCTAGTTGCTTGTTGCAAAGCCAACTCAGGGGTGAGCAAATCATTTTTTAAGCTGGAGATGGTTTGCTGCACAAAATCGACCATATCCTTATCCACATTGCCGTCGCGTTGCGCTAATTCCAATAATAAATTGCGGCAATCTTCGCTATCGTAAATCGAAAAGCCTTCGCGTAATCCTATCAGATTCAGTTCTTTGCGAATAATGGTGAGGCCAAGGGTGTGAAAGGTCGAAACCAGTAAGCCACGTGTTTGTTGTTTGGGGAGTAATTTATGAATGCGCTCTTTCATTTCGCGCGCCGCTTTATTAGTAAAAGTTACGGCGGCGATATTGCGAGCGGGCATACCGCATTGCTCAATCAAATAAGCGATTTTTTGCGTAATCACTGAAGTTTTACCGCTACCCGCCCCTGCTAATACAAGGGTGGGTTGAGCGATAGACTTTACAGCTTGCAGTTGTCTAGGATTGAGTTTGTTCATGTAAGGGTAGGTTGGGCGCTGCGATACAAAAGGTGCTTATTCTACCACAAAGCCGCCACGCGTTTTTGCAGTTCAGGAATGGCTTCAGCCTCAAACCAAGCGTTCTTTTTTAACCAAATTTGATTGCGTGGCGATGGATGCGGTAGCACAAATTGGTCGTTTGGCCAATCGCGCCAATGGGATACGCGGTCGGTGAGGTTTTTATAGTTGTCGTGTAAATAATAGTTTTGCGCGTATTGACCGATATATAACGTGAGACCAATATTGGGCATGGCGTTCAGTAGTTTTTGATGCCATTGCGGCGCGCATTCGGGGCGAGGCGGTAAGTCGCCGCTTTTGCCCTTGCCAGGGTAGCAAAAACCCATTGGCATAATCGCTACTTTTTCTGGGTTATAGAAATCGTCGTCGCTGATGGCCAGCCATTGTCGTAGCCGTTTGCCGCTTGCGTCCTTCCACGGAATGCCGATTTCGTGCGCTTTGATGCCTGGCGCTTGGCCAATAATCAGCAATCGCGCGCCAGCGCCTGCTTGCAAAATGGGCTTGGGTGGTAAGGGCAAATGCGCCATGCAAATCGTGCAGGCGCGCACTTGTTTTAATAGTTGTTGCATTGAGGATTCAGACATACATTTATCCCTTTTTAGGAAGATAAATCTAATCTACGCCTGAATAGTGCTGAATGCTAGTTGAAATTGCGATTGCGTTTATTCCCGCCAATTTTGGCTTTGTTGTAATAAAGTGTTCCAATCATCGGGTGGATTGCCTTTGTTCAGCATTTGCTGAAATACGGCGTAAGGATCATTTTTGCTGCCAGCTGTACGCAGGGTGTTTTCATCATTAATCCAAGCAAAAATAATAATTTTAGCGTTAGAGTCATAGCGAAAAAATAAGCGAAAACGCCTGCCAATTTTAGCGCGTCGCCAATGGCGATGTTGTGTGCCTAAGGTATTGCCTTGGCGAAAATTTTCATGGGAAGGATCAAGCGGTATTTGCTTAAAAATGAGAGCGCTGACTGCGCGGAATAATTTTACGTTAGCGTTGGTGTGATAATGCTCAGGATGAGCTTTTTTTGCCCGTTCGCTCGCTGTTTGCAAGCGGGTTAACTGTTTGATAATGCAATCATGAAAGAGTAGCGTCCAGCCATTAATGTCCATTTAAATCTCCACGTCACCATCAATTTCACATTCTGAACCTATTGAAAGCTCAGATTCCTTTAACATCACGCTGACAAGTTTATCAGGTAAATTGCCTATATTTTTACCCTGTCGAATATCGTTTTCGATCAACTGTAAAAAAGCTGTGATTGCAGGATCATTTTGCACAGCTTCTGTTGTGAGCACAACTTCTCCGCTTTGTTGTTGGGTAAAGATCAGCTTGCTACCTGTTTCAATGCCTAACGCTTGACGAATGGATTTGGGTAAAGTGACTTGTCCTTTGGATGTCACGGTTGATTGTTCTATAAGGATAGAAGCCATAACAATCTCCATTAAGTTATTAATCGTTTGTTTAATAATTACAATGTAAGGATTTTTCCTTACATTGTCAACGGGCTTATGATTGTTGCAAAACGCTACTGCAAGGCATCAAGCGCTTGTTGCAGTTTGTCCACGCCAATGATTTCCATGCCTTTTATCGGTTCTTGCGGCATATTACCTTTGGGTACGATGGCGCGCTTAAAGCCATGCTTTGCCGCTTCGCGTAAGCGCTCTTGCCCGCTTTGCACGGGGCGTACTTCGCCAGAAAGCCCTACCTCGCCGAACACCACTAAATCCTGTGGCAAAATACGATTACGTAAACTAGAGACAACGGCGAGTAATATCGCTAAGTCAGCGCTGGTTTCTAAAACTTTAATGCCGCCAACAACGTTAATAAACACGTCTTGATCGCCTGCCTGTACCCCGCCGTGACGGTGCAAAACCGCCAGCAACATAGATACCCGATTTTGGTCAACGCCTACCGCAACACGGCGCGGGCTGCCAAAATTATTGCTATCGACCAACGCTTGTATTTCAACCAATAACGGACGCGTACCTTCCCAAATCACCATGACAACGCTACCGGGCGCTGCCTCGGCAGAACGAGACAGAAAAATCGCAGAGGGGTTTTTGACTTCTTTTAGCCCGCCTTCGGTCATGGCGAAAACACCAATTTCATTCACTGCACCAAAACGGTTTTTATGCCCACGCAAGGTTCGATAGCGGCTATCGCTGGTGCCTTCTAGCATAATAAAGGTATCAATCATGTGCTCTAGCACTTTCGGTCCTGCTAGTGTACCGTCTTTAGTAACGTGACCGACCAAAAACAAAATGGTGTTACTTTGTTTGGCAAAACGCGTTAGATAAGCCGCGCTCTCGCGCACTTGCGTGACGCCGCCAGGGGTAGAAGCAACATCAGGATTAAACATCACCTGAATAGAGTCGGCGACTAGAATCTTGGGCTTAATTTCACTCGCCAGCTGGCAAATGGCTTGCACGTTGGTTTCTGCCAGCATTTGTAAATCGTCCATCGGCAAGTGTAAACGTTTAGCGCGCATGGCAACTTGTTGTAGAGATTCCTCGCCAGTTACATACAGTGCAGTATTTTGCTTAGCAAGTTGGCAAAGAATTTGTAGTAATAACGTACTTTTGCCCGCGCCGGGGTGCCCGCCAATTAACACCGCCGAGCCATGCACCAAACCGCCGCCTAACACCCGATCAAGCTCAGTAACGCCCGTATGAATACGCGGCAATTCCTGTAAATCAATGTCTTTTAGTTTTTGGATTTGGCTTTGAGTTGCACCCGCGTAGCCTTGAAAGTTGCTCCCAGCCGCTTTTTTACTGGCAGGCTGCAAAATCAATTCTTTGAGCGTGTTCCATTCGCCACATTCATTGCATTGTCCTTGCCATTTGCTATGCTCGCCGCCGCACTCGGTACAAACGTAAGCTTTTTGTGCTTTTGCCATTGTTGTTCCTTTTAACAGTAGAAATGCCCACCTTGGGTTATAATCCGTTATTCTAACAAGCCAAATCAATTTTTTCAGAATTTGTTATGTCCTCATTAATCAGCGAGTCGCCGCTTTGTTTTTCTGCCCAACTGGCGCAAACCATTGGTTTGGAAGAGGCGATTGCTTTGCAGTTATTACATAGCGTTGCTGCTATGCAAACGGGCAATCGTTTTGAATTGTCGGTTGAAAAAATAGCGCAGCGTTTGTGTTTTTGGAGTTTGCCTGATATTCAGCGGATTTTTAAAAGTCTGAGCGATAAAGGTGTTTTAACGATTTTTTCGCCGCCCGTAACGCAAACGGAGTTGTTTGTTTTTGCTTTTGAAAGTGCCGCTGTGCAAGCAGAGCAGCCAGCTCAGCAAGTGGTTGTTAGCCAAGGCGCGAATCGGATTTCACCTTACTGGCAGCCTGATGAAAATACCTTGCAACAATTAGCACAACACGGCGTGAATGCTGAATTTGCTAGGCAGCAAGTAGGCGAGTTTATTACCTACTGGCGTGAACGTGGCGAAATTAGCCATTCGTGGCAAGCGCGTTTTCTAAAACACGTGTTACGTGAGTGGCAGCAACAACGCAATTATCCTTGGATACAGAAAAAAGATGCGCAGCCCTTGCAGGCAATGTGGCAACCCAACCAAGATGCCTTGCAAATTCTACAACGCAACGGCATTAATGCCCGATTTATTGAAGATGCGATCCCTGAATTTATTTTGTACTGGCGAGAAAAAGGCACAGCGACCAACACTTGGAATACTAAATTTATTCAGCACGTTAAGAAGCAGTGGGCGCGTTATACGTCTGCGCTGAAATATGATGCTGAACCGCGTCGTATCCCTGCTAATTGGCAGCCGTCGGCGGATGTTTATGATATTTTAAAAATGGCGAACATTGATTTGGCGTTTGCCAATCAATGTATTGACGAATTTGTTTTATACTGGAAAGACAGCAATCAGCTACATAGTTCGTGGAACACTAAATTTTTACAGCACGTAAAATACCGTTGGGCTAATCAGTATCAATTATTAGGGGCGGCAAATGCAAAAGGGCAACCATATTCTGGACAAGGCGCAGCAGCAACTGGCTTCGTCGAAAAACACACCGATCGAAGCTGGGCCGACTGAGCATTCACATAATAAAGAAGCCACTATTGATGCGGTTAATCGTATTTTTGCTGAGTTTGAACTGGTTTATCACAACCAATTTACTAAGGCGTTTCCGACCTTGGAAAAACTGCAATATGCCAAGCGTTTGTGGTTAAGCCATTTACAACACTTATCAGCTGAGCAAATCATTGCCGCAGCGCACAAGGCTATTAAAGAATCTGAATATTTGCCAACCATTCGCGGTTTATTAAAGTTCTGCGATAGCGAATATGATATGTACGGTTTGCCCGATGTGCGTGCGGCTTATATTGAAGCTTGCATGGCATCGTCTGCGCCGCAAGACCGCGCGAACTGGAGCCATCCTGCGGTTTATTATGCGGGGCGAGAAAGCGATTGGTTTTTCTTGGCGAATAACCCTGAAAAGCAAACTTACCCAGTGTTTGAGCATAATTATCAGTTGCTTTGCCAGCGCGTGCGTAAAGGCGAAGAACTGAGTTTGCCCACACAAAAGGCTTTGCCAGAGAAGATTGTGCAACCCTTGTCGCAGCAAGAGCAGTTGGAACGATTAGAGGCTATCAAAAAGATTGTTAGCTAAGGCCGTTTAATGCCGCGTTCGATAAACAGTTGATTGCAACGGCTGACCAAATCTGAGCGGAACGCCGATTCATAAGCAATATCCATCACATGCGCTTTGGCTTTAATTTTTAACGCCAAGAAGGTATCTAAAAAAACTTCGTCAACAGTAAAGGAAACAGGTTTTTTTAGATATGCAAAGCGGCTAGTCACAATCACTTCGTGAATAATGTCTTGTGCTTTTTGTACGTCGTTGTCATACGCGATATAAAAATAGGTGATGACCATCATGTCCAACTCGCCAAAGTTGCTGGACGACACGGTATCGTTAATAAAACGCGAATTGGGGATAGTGACAAAATCGTTGTCTAACGTGCGCAGCTTAACCGAGCGCAACCCAATTGATACAATATCACCGTAAACATCATCAAACTTAACGCGATCGCCTACTTTGAACGGGCTATCAAACAGTAAAAACAACCCTGCAATTACCGAAGCGGCAACGTCCTTTAAAGCGAAACCCAAGGCTACCGCGGCACTACCTGTTGCCGCTATTAATAGTTCTTTCGGTGGATTAATAACTTGCACGAACAGTAAAACACTGCCGCCTAAATAAACGATAAAGTTTAATAGCGTATTGATTTGTAGGATAAAAAACTTTTTAGAGGGCAGGCGCTCGGTAATATTATTCGCCACCATGCTTATCAATTGCGCTAATAACCATAGCGCGGCAATACCAATCGCTAGCAACAATAATTTATTTAAGCTCAGCAGCGAGCTAATCGAACTCGGATCAGCAAAAAGATCGTTAGTATCCATGGAGATAATTCTTGGTTCGTAAGTAGTTAATAATGCCGTGACACCATAGTGGGTGGTAATAATAGCGCTGATCGTCATTGACCAATAAAAAGCCCGCGTCTCGCCCTATTTTTAATGCTCGCAAGGTTAAACTGGTCGGCAAGCGCGTTGCACACGTTGCCTCGCCGTGGGTTAGCTCATGATGTTTAGCTAGCGCCGAATAAACAAATAAAAAGTCTTTTGGATAATCGTTTAACAAACTGGTGCTGGGTTTTTCGGGTAAGCCAATTTCAATAGTAAAACGCTCTTTGCGCGATGCAGCTCTAACCCAAATAGCCATCGCCAAGGCGGGAATGCCGTGTGATTGCTCCCAAAGCAAACGGAAGCATCGGTCAGCGGTTGCAGAATAGGCAGAGATTTCATCGTTACCTAAACCCGCAAACAGCAATTCATCAAATTCCAATTTGCGACGTGAAGCCTTATGGCGTTGCATAATCAAATCGCGAATTTCTTCGGCTTTCCATGGTTTTAAGTGGATTGTGTAAGAAAATTGTTGCGACCAACCAAATACATCGGCAAGGTATAAATACGTTGCATCGTTCATAACGACAATAAAAAATAGGTTTTCAAACGGCGCATTCACGCAGTCCAGCAAGCGTTTATAAGCATTAAAACCATTAACATCGGATAGGAAGATATTATGGCAGTTATCAAAAATAATCGCAGTTGGCTCGATGCTATGATCAAGTTCAATGAGCTCGTCGATAGAGCTAACACGTTTGCCGAGAATTGGCGTTAATAAATCAAAAAAAGCTTGGTCGTCTAAGCTTTTGGCGGGCACATCAACGTAATACACCTTTAAAATCTCAGGCGCTTCTTCCATCCACGTTTTCAGCGCTATCGACTTGCCGCAGCCCGCAGGTCCCGTTAATAACAAATCATTTTCCATCAGTTTGTCGTTGAGCCACTTATTAATATAGCCGTTGAGCTGATCATGCGCCTGCTTCATGCTTTCATTCACAATCATGGTGGGCGGTTGATAGGCTTGGGTAAACCAACGCTCATAGCGCGTGTCAGGAATCGCTTCATCATCCTCGTCATCGTTTTGCTGTTTTTGCTCTAAATGTAGCCGCAGCAGCTTGGCGGATAACATTTTATAAGCATCAAGTAGAAGCAAGAACTGATGCACGTCTAAAACCATGCGTGTTATCAGCGCAACGAGGTAAGCCAATAAAAATATTAAATCGGCCGTTTTTTGCTGATAGCGTTCGCCCATCCATTGGCAAGTTCTGCTAGGTAAGTGGCGGCTAATAAAGCGTAGTGCCACGGTTTGATGATTGACGAGTAAACGATGATAAAAATATAAGGAACTCGATAAAATCAGTAGAATTAGGGCGTCATTGAGATAATCAAAAGCAAAGTAGTAGGTAAGATAACGGCCACTAATCAATAAAATACAAAACTGCCACGCCAACGCCGTGCTATCACGGTAAATCGCAATCATGGTAGATTCGGTGATGTAGCGTTCTTCTTGGCTATAAGCGCGTTTAATCGAGAACACCGTGCCCAATAAAATAATGCGAAAGGCGATATAAATCAGCAGCAATTCATTAAAAACATGCACGCCGCTATTAATGTCTGGCAGCTTGGCTGTGCTGACAAGATAAATCACTAGCGCCAATAACCAAGCACTATTAGGTTTAATGAATTTCAGTAAGCTATCCAGAAACTTTTTTGCGCCCAACGGCCATTGGGTGCGATAAACGCTGCGCTGCAAATTGGCAATCATGCCTACAGAGCGTTTCAAGATAACGGTGACAAGATAAAAGATCAGCAAACCAACAGCGAAATAAAGCCCATCCATCAGGGTGGGCATTCGGCTGGTTTCTAAAAAGGGCGTTAATAAAGCAGCTAAACTATCCATAAACGATACAAAAAATCAGACAGAGGCTTAGCATAGCGAGAAAATAAGCACTAGCAAAGCAGGAAATCTGAACGTTTAGATAAAGGATAAAGCCTGCTGTAAGTCCGCGATTAAATCTTCAATATTTTCTACGCCAACCGAAAGGCGCAACATACCGTCGGTAATGCCCTGTTTGGCGCGCTCTTCAGGACTAATGGCATGATGGCTGGTTGCAACGGGTTGGCTAACCAAGCTTTCTACGCCGCCTAAACTGGTGGCTAATAAGAAAATACGCAAATTATCCGCCACCGTTTCCGCTGCCGCTTTGCCGCCTTTGACTTCGATGGTTAACATGCCGCCAAAGCCGTGCATTTGCTGGCAAGCTAATGAATAGTCTGGATTGTCGGGCAAGCCGGGGTAAAGTACACGGTTAACTTTAGGGTGCGCAAGCATGGCTTTGGCAACCGCTAGCGCATTTTCGTTATGTTGCTTGATGCGTAGCGGTAGTGTGCGCAAACTGCGAGTTAATAAAGCAGCGGTTTCAGGGCTTAAAATTTGCCCTAGACTGGTACGCCAAGCAGCAATTGGCTTCAGTAAAACGCGGCTACCCATTACGCAGCCCGCAGTTAAATCACTGTGGCCGCTTAAATATTTACTGGCGCTATGTAAAACCAAATCCGCGCCTAATACATGCGGGTTTTGATTGATGGGGCTGGCGAAGCTATTGTCGATGGCGAGTAATGCGCCTTTACTATGCGCCAATGTAGCAAGTTGTTTGATGTCGAGCAAACGCAAGGTTGGGTTGGCGGGCGTTTCGCAATAAAGCAACATGCCTTGCTCAAGCTTTTGATTCAATTCGTCTTGTTGTTCATAGCGTAAAAAATGTACGGGAACGCCAAGCACTTGCAGATGCTGTGTCAATAAGGTTTGTGTGCCGCCATATAAATCGCCGAAACAAATAATGCCCTTGCGACCGTGGGCGAATAAAGTGGCGGAGATTGCTGCCATGCCCGAGGCAAACGCTAGCGCTGTTTCGGTATGTTCCAGCTGCGCCAAAGCTTGCTCTAATTCCAAAATCGTAGGGTTCGCGCCCCAGCGAGTGTAAAGGTAACCCTCGCGCTTGCCATTAATGGTATCGAGCAAGGCTTGCGTGTTATCAAAAAGGTA